>DOEZ01000482.1 GCA_003532715.1 Planctomycetaceae bacterium | reverse complement strand
GAAGTTTTATCTCTACTACACGGTCAACAAGCGGATTGGAGTGGCCGTGGCCGATCGACCCGACGGGCCGTTCGAGGACCGTGCGACGTTTTATCACAATGCGATCGACGCCCACCTGTTCCGCGACGACACGGGGAGGCTCTACCTCTACTACGTGCAGTTGCCCGGTTTTCGCATTCAAGTGCAACGGATGAAGACACCCCTGGAGCGCGAGGGCGAGCCGGCGGAGATACTTCGTCCGACCGAGCCTTGGGAGAAGATTCGCGGCGCCGTGACCGAGGGCCCTTGGATGCTCAAGCACAAGGGCGTCTACTACCTGCTGTACTCGGGCACGGGGGCCGACTCGCTCGACTATGCCGTTGGCTACGCGACCTCGGACAACCCCGTGGGGCCGTTCAAGAAGCATTCGGGCAATCCGATCATGCACCGGGGCGACGGGGCCCTGGGGCCGGGCCATGGTTGCGTGGTCGACGACGCCGACGGCCGTATGTGGTTCGTCTACCACCAACAGAAAGACGGAACGCAACCCTGGAATCGCTTTCTATGCATCGATCCGCTGCATTTCGACGAGAATGGCGTGTTGCACGGAAAAGCCACTCGAGGCGAACCGCAAGCGGCACCGGCGGCCCTTCGCTCGAAGCAAGCGGCTCCGGCGCCTTATTGAGATCTGCAACGCCGATGCGAGTGTGATTTTACAGCCTGGGTGGCTGAAAACCATCACTCACAGCCGGGGGCGGCTGTGCTACATTTCCGGACAGGCCGCCCATCGGATCCGGGGAGGTGACGCCGAATCGATCGACGAACCCTTGTTAGGATTGGCCGGCCTGTTGTTCCTTGGCTAGATCGTCGCTGACAGAGGGAACGACCCAGACCTTGAGATCGGCTTCGACCTCTTGGGCAAGGTGGATCTTGACCGTGTAGAGACCCAACTCCTTGAGCGGGCCTTGCAGACGCACCTGATCGGCCGTGATGGTGATACTGTTGCGCTTCAGTCCGGCGACGATTTCGACCGCGCCGACGGAGCCATAGAGGTGGCCCTCGTCGTTCGCGTTGGCTTCGATCGTGATGCTCTGTTCGCCCAGTTGGTCGGCCAATGCCCGATAGCCGGCCAGCCGCTCCTTCTGGATTTCGGTCAGCCGAGCACGGTGTTTTTCGATCATCCGGCGGTGATGCTCGCTGGCGATGGTGGCAAGCCCCTGCGGCAGCAGGTAATTGTGAGCGTAGCCAGGCCGCACTTCCACGACCTCGCCCTGTTTGCCGAGATGTTCGACGGAATGGATCAACAAGAGCTGAACGCCACCGTTGGGGCCGACGGGCAGCCGATTCTTGCTTCGCGCGTTCTTGCGTTTCTTGGGAGATTTGGTCTGTGTGTTGGGCATGGAAGACTCGACCTTATGAAAGGAAATGTTCTGGTTTTTTGGAGTCAGAAGGGGACTTCGGTGTCGGGCGGTTCCGAGGCGTCGTAGGACGGATAGCTCTCGGACTGGTCGTATTGGGAACTCGCCGCCTGCCGATNNGAGCCGCGGGCCGCGCGGCTCCGCCACCACCACCGCCGCCGCCGGGCTTGCCACCGAGCAACTGCATCTTGTCGCAAACGACCTTCAGCTTCGAGAACTTCTGGCCGTCCTTCTCCCAGGCGTCATACTTCAGCCGTCCTTCAATCAACACGGGCGAGCCTTTGCTGAGGTACTCACTGGCAATCTCCGCGGTGCGGCCCCAAACCGTGACCTCGACAAACGTGGTCTCTTCGATCCATTGGCCGTCGTTGCCTTTGCGCCGGTCGTTGACGGCCAGCCCCAAATCGGTCACGGCTGTTCCGCTGGGAATGAATCGCAATTCCGGATCGCGCGTTACATTGCCGACCAGGATGACTCGGTTGTAGCTCGCCATGGTGATCCCCTCCTTACTTTGTCCTGTGACGGATTTGCCGTATCAACATAACCCCGCACGCTGCCGGGAAGTCGACGATCCTCTCCCGCCGCGACGCCCGGACGCACAACCGGCCGTCGAACGAGTCTGCTATACCTCGTCATCCACTTCATCGACATCCACATCGAGGTCGATGTCGTCGGCAATCACCGCTCCGACCACGGAGACTTCTTCGACCGGTCGGGCCGAGAGAGCCGGGCCGCCCTGGGCGTGGGCGATCAGCGCGTCGACAATGCGCGGATCGACTTTGAGGAACAACGCTCGCAGGATCGTCTCGCTCAACCGGCACTTGCGCTCCAGCGCGGCCACTTCCTTGCCGTCGGCGCGGAAGTAGGTCAACCAGTACGTTCCCTTTCGGTGTCCCTCGATGGGATAGGCCAGACGCCGCTCTTCCCAGAGTCGGCTCACCAACACCTCTCCATTGGCCTCCTCGATCATCTTGGGAATCTGACCGACCACCGATTCCGGATTCCGACCGTAGCGGTTCGAATCCAGAATGAACATGGCTTCATAGACGTTCGTAGCCAACCGTGAGCTCCTTGTCGCGTGATGTTGAAGTTCGGACTCCGGGGCTTGCCGATCCGCGCCGCCAAGCCGGGCTCCCGGGGGTTTCCCCTCGCGGGTTAGGAGTCCTTTTCTCCATGGTTATATCGATTCATGCAGTCTTCGATGCCGCTGCCGGCCCAACGGCCGACGGCCTCGATGGCCGTCGCGACGGCCGCTTCCACTTCTTTCTCTTCCAGCGTCGTAAACCTGCTCAACACATAGTCGGCGGCGTCCCAACCGTCGGGCGGGGCACCGATGCCGATTCGCAGCCGGGCGAAATCCTGGCTTCCCAGGCGGCGGATAATGTCGGCCAGCCCTTTCTGGCTNNGCCGCCGATCCGCCCGCTCGAAACCGCAGTTTCGCCAAGGGCAAATTCAGGTCGTCGCAAACGATCAACAGGTCTTCGAGGGGCAACTTGTGGAAGTCGCGCGCCTCGTGGACGCTGATCCCGCTGCGATTCATGTAGGTCAACGGGCTCAGCAGTAGAGCCTTTTGACCGCCCACGACGGCGTCGACCACTTCGCCGTGGAATTTCGTTTTAGGGCGTCCGGCGCCGCAT
>DOEZ01000074.1 GCA_003532715.1 Planctomycetaceae bacterium | reverse complement strand
ACCCCCTGCCTTCTCCTGCTCAGAAACTCATGGAAGAATAGGTTAGAATCTGCTAAGAATAGAGAAAATGAACAGCCTGCATCCTCGTGTTTTCGGCCCAAGATTTGTTTACACACAAAATACCAGTACACTAGTGACAGTCCCCAAATGGTTCAATTTGCTCGACGAGTCGGGAGTTTTCGGATAGCACCACGTCGAATCAACACTTATCCGTGGGGTATGACATACCCAGAGGGGACGCTTCCCGCGAAGGGCATCCATCAGATCCGTTAGCTTCCGCGCGATGACGCACGCACCGAATAGTCCTTCCTTCGTGATCGTCCCCTCCACGCGAGGGTGTGCCCATTGCATAATCGCTCGACAGGCGCTAAAATCGTGGTTGGTCCGAGGTGTCAAACGGTGGCGTTGTTCGACAATCGGTCGTCGGTGCCACGACAGCGAGGGGCTTCGTGGGTAACGCTACCTGTTGGTGTGCGGTTGCATCCCGGAATGGTTTTCGTACGGAAAGCATTAGTCGAGGTTGGGCGGCTCGGTCTCCGCGTGTTTTGCGAAGGCGGATGTCGAGAAGGAGAACAAGCACGATGCGAATTGCGGTCGGTAGCGATCATCGCGGCGTTGACATGCGATTGAAGGTCGTTCAGCTACTCAAGCGGCTCGGTCAGGACGTGATCGACGTCGGCACTAACGCCGACGAAAGCGTGGACTATCCCGACATCGCGTCCGAAGTGGCGGGCCGCGTGAGCCGAGGCGAGGTCGAACGCGGAATCCTCATCTGCGGCACGGGGCTTGGCATGTCCATCGCCGCGAACAAGTTTCCGGGCGTTCGCGCCGCACCCTGCCACGATTACGTGACGGCCGAAATGAGCCGGCGGCACAACAACCTGAACGTCCTCTGTCTCTCGGGCGACATTCTCGGCGAGCGACTGGTCGATCGGCTGGTCGAGATTTGGCTGAACACCGAGTTCGAGGGAGGACGCCACGAACGACGCGTCGAGAAAATCACGGCGTTCGAACGGTCGAACGGTTCTTGCCCGCCGTAGCGCCGATGCATCTGCAATACGAAAATGTTTGCCTCGAAGCGGTCGCTCACGTGTTGCCCGACGAGGTGGTGACCTCCGAGCAAATCGAGGTGCGACTGGCCCCGCTTTACGAGCGTCTGCGCTTGCCCGAAGGACGGCTCGAACTGATGAGCGGCATCCGCGAGCGCCGCTTCTGGCCGCCCGGAGTCTTGCCCGGCCAGATGAGCGTCGCGACGGGCCGCCGGGCGCTGGAAATGTCGAGCGTCGACCGGCGTGAAGTCGGCGCGCTGGTCCACGGTTCGGTCTGTCGCGACTATCTCGAACCGGCGACGGCGGCCGGGGTGCATCACGGGCTCGACCTCCCGGCGGAGTGCATCCTCTACGACGTCTCGAACGCCTGTCTGGGCTTGCTCAACGGCATGGTCCAGGTGGCCAACATGATCGAACTGGGCCAAATCCGCGCCGGGTTGGTCGTCGGCACCGAAAGCAGCCGCGGGCTGGTCGAGGCGACGATCGCCCAACTCAACGCCGATGAGTCGCTCACCCGCAAGAATATCAAACCGGCCTTCGCGTCGTTGACGATCGGCTCGGGCAGCGCGGCGATTCTGCTCGCGCATCGCGAACTGAGCCGCCACGGCCGGCGACTGCTCGGCGGCGTGGCCCTGGCGGCGACCGATCATTGCGACCTGTGCCGGGGCGGCTACAACGAGTCGGACACAGCCGCCTCGGCGCCGCTGATGGACACCGACTCGGAACTGCTCATGCGCGAGGGCGTGGCCGCCGCCCGCGTTGCCTTCGAGCGGTTCTGCCGCCATCTCGGCTGGCAACCGTCGGACATCGACAAAACCTTCTGCCACCAGGTCGGCCACGTGCATCGCCGGCTGTTGCTCGAAACGCTGGGCCTCTCGCCCGCAATCGACTACACGACGCTCGAATGGCTCGGCAACACGGGCTCGGTCGCGTTGCCGATGACCGCCTCGCTAGGCATCGAAAACGGCCACGTCCACCCGGGCGACCGCATCGCGTTGCTGGGAATCGGTTCGGGCATCAACGTCCTGATGCTGGGCGTCGAGTGGCGGTGATCAATGCAAATGGGCCCAGCACATCGGCCCCTCTCGCGGAGGGCTTCACTTCGGATGGTGAACGAGGCGGGGCAGTATCCCACGAGGGCACACCTCTTCGCACATCCATAATACTCACAGCCAACGCCTTGCGACAAGCGGGCCGCAGCATTATCATCACAGTTGCAGTTGCGTTACCGAACAGACACAATCGCGAGGCGGGGACCGATGGCAGCATATTCTTTTCTTGATCTTGCCTACGATGTCCTGAAGGGGTCGGCGACGCCACTCACGTATCAAGAGGTTTGGCAGGTTGCCGATGAGAAAGGCCTCGTCGGCAAGATTAAGACAGTCGGTCGGACACCCTGGCAAAGCCTCGGTGCGAGGCTCTATGTCGAGGTTCGCGACAATGAGGATTCGCGTTTTCTTAAGGTCGGCAAGCGTCCTGCTCGGTTCTTCTTGAAGGAGAAGGCTGCCGACCTGCCGCCGGATGCGGTGTCAAGGATCGAGAAGGAAGAATCGAAGAAGAAGGAGAAGAAGACTGAGTACCACGAGCGTGATCTGCATCCGCTGCTCACGTATTTCGCCTATGCCAATCCCACGTTTAACCGTGGTCGATCGATCTTCACCAAAACCATTCACCACGAGAAGTCTCAACGCTCTGGATACAATGAGTGGATTCACCCTGATATCGTTGGCTTCTACCTTCCTCTCGATGACTGGCGGCCGGATGTGATCGAGTTCAATCGCTTGTCCGACAATAATTCCCTCAGATTATTCTCTTTCGAGATGAAGAAGAGCCTTGCCAAGGCAAATTACAGAGAAGCCTACTTCCAAGCGGTTTCCAACTCGTCTTGGGCACATGAAGGGTACCTTGTCGCGGCGGAGATACTCCAGGATGACGAGCTACTTTCCGAGCTGGAGCGGCTTGCTTCCTCTTTTGGAATCGGGATTATCCATCTCGATCCCCGCGATATCGACAGTTCAAGCATCCTTTATCCCGCTCGCGGTCGCGAGATACTCGACTGGGAAACCATCAATAAACTGTGTGAACAGAATCGTGACTTCGAGAAGTTTCTGCAAGACGTTAAGATCGATTTCGAGTCCAAACGTATTCACCGAGCAGAATTTGACGAGGTCGTGAAGGACATTCAGGGGTACATCCGCGACAAACTGAAGATTGCGACGGATGCTTGAACGTTCGTCTTGTTGCATGCGTTGCCTGAATCACACACTTTGTCCACTCGTGATCATGCTCGTCATTTCCAAGAGGACAACAGGACCATCGACGCACACCCGGCACGCTTGCCCGTCACGACAGTCACGCCCATGTTAGTCGAAGCAGTATCCCATGACACCAGAACAAGCCCTACAACGTCAGATTGAATGCTATCGCAAGATGACCGGCGAGCAGCGACTTGAGACGGCTCTCAATCTGCACGCTCTGGCCTGCGAAGTCGCGCGAGAGGGAATCCGCCGACAGTTTTCCGATGCCGACGAGGCGGAAATCGAGTCGCACCTGCGCCGCCGCTTGGAGATCGGCCGACGATGAGAAACGAGAAGGAGCTTCTTATCGACTGTCTCGACCGACTCAACCGGTCGAGCATAGCCTACATGCTGACCGGATCGATGGCCAGCAACTACTGGGGAATTCCACGAACCACGCACGACCTGGATTTCGTATTGGTCATGCGGCCCGACGATATCGAGGGATTCACGGATGCGTTTCGCGATGGGTTCTTTCTGCAGCCAGAATCGGTTCGCCAGGCGTTCAAGCCGCCTTATCAGTTCAACGCCATCGACGAGTTCTCGGCGCTCAAAGTTGACTTCTGGCTGCTTGGAGACAATCCGTTTGAGAATCACGCGTTTGCGCGGCGGCTCAAGGCGACACTATTCGATTCATCCGCCTGGATCATGACGGCCGAGGACGTCATCCTCCATAAGCTCTATTGGAACCGCCTCACGCCATCGGAACGACAACTTGGCGATGCGGCCGGCGTCTTCGCCGTGCAGGGTCTCATGCTGGACGTCGACTACCTTCGCCAATGGGCGCCAACCCTTGACGTGCAATCTGACTTGGACGCTTTGATTGAGGGCAGGATCAGGCCCAAGACAACGTAGAAGGACAGTTGCGTCACTCCCTTCTCTCGCGCGGCCCTTGCCACGGATTGTTGCGCGGGTCGCGTTCATGCACCGGGGCGTCGCTGGTCTTCTGGGGCAGGCTCGTAATGTAGCCCTGAACACCCTGGGCGATGTCGGCCACCTCGATGAGATACGCATCGGGCATCGCGCTGGGAACCGACGTTTCGTAATAGTCGCCTCGCTTGTACATGACCCATTCGAACCAGAGGTTGCGATTCCAGCTAGGCTCGTCGACGAACGTGTACCAGACGCGAACGAGCTGAACCTTGGCGTCGCTCTCGATCTTCGCGCGATAGTAGTTCCGCCCATCGCGGTATTCGTGGCTCATTTCGGTGACGCGGCTGATCGGCCGGCCGTCGAACACGTGGGCGACCCACATGGTGAAGTCGAAGTACTGCTTCTCGTGGAAGTTGTAGTGCCGGTAGTTGGGTATCATCTCGACCGTCATCGGCCGTTCAAGACGCTCTTGCAGCAGATTGACGTTGAACATCTTATAGCCCCCTTCGTTGGTGCCGCCGACGTACAGGACCGGCACGTTGACCTGTTCCTGGAAGAAGGCGTGATGGAAGCTCAGGTGCCAATCGATGCGATCGGTCCTGTGAACGCCCTCGTTCCCCAGTATGACCACGCCCGCAACGCGCGGGTCCATCGCGGCGGCGACCGTCGCGCTGCGCCCCCGTTTCGAGTGGCCGCCGATGACCGCCTGGACCTTGTCGACCTCTAGTATCTTCTCCAGCACATTCATCGCCTGGATGTACACCAACGCGAGTTGGCAATTCATGTTGTAGTAGTTTTTACCGGTCGCGCGGCGCATTCGATCGAGCACGGCGATATCGCCCTCGATGTCGCGGCCGTTGGAATACTTGCCCGGGTTGGACATAATCATCGTCGGATAGCCCGTCTTCGTCACCATCGGCATTCCGTACAGGGCAACGTGGCCGTCAAACATGATCCGACCGGGCGCCGAGACGATCGCCACCTTGCCTTTGCGCTGGGGCGTGTCGTTGATCGAACTATCGGCCGGCATCAGTAGGACGAACGGGTGAATCCAGGTGTCGTCTTCGAGTTTGATGCTGTGGAATTGCCCTTCGATGCGGCGGAGCTTCACCGACGGATCGGTGTCGCTCGGGACGACTTCGTCCGATTCGATCTTCAGTTCCATCGGAACCATGTCGCGAGCGACCAGCGGGTAGAGTTCGCGAGGCTTGGGTACGTCGCGAGAAGCCTTTTCAAAGTCAAACGGCTCGGGCGTCGTCGCTTCGGAGGCCGGCGATTGCGCGGCCAACGCGGCGCGGTCGGGAATCGACCCCAGCGCGACAGTAAGAAGGGCGGCAACAAGAATGACAGTAGTACGTTGTGTAGGTTTCATGATACATCCCATCGTGTTCAAGAAAGAAGACCACAGTTATTTGGAATTCCTCGGACCAACCACCATCGCCACGCTCAATCGGTCGGCCGCCAGTGGAGCGGACGGCCTTGGCCGGGGCGTTCCTTGACGGGGTAGTCGGTCAGTTTTTGCGGCAGGCTCGAAACATAGCCCGGGATTCCCTGGGCAATATCGCCCACCTCGACCATGAAGGCGTCGGGGGTCTTGCCATTCAAACCAGCCTCGTAGTAGTCGCCCACCTTCTGCATGACTCCATCATACCACATCAAATCGCGCCACTCCGGGTTGTCGCTATGGACATACCAGAATCGGACGACCTGAATCGCGGCCTCGCTTTCGACCTTGGCGCGGAAAATATGCAGATTATCGCGCCGATGGTGGCTTACCTCGGTGATCCGGCTGATCGGCCGACCGTCGAACGTGTGTGCCACCCACATCATCGTGTCCATGTATTGGATTTCGCTCAGATTATAATGGCGATAGTTGGGGATCATTTCGATCGTCATCGGCCGCTTGCATCGCGACTGCGACAGGTTGACGTTGAACATGGCGTAGCCGTCCTCGTTCGTCGCGCCGAGATAGAAGACGGGCACGTCGACCTGATCCTGGAAGAACGGATAGTGGAACGACAGGTATTCGTGAATGGCGTCGGTCGCGTAGACGCCCTCGTTGCCCATGATAATGGCCGAGGCGACGCGCGAGTCCATCGCGGCGGCGACCGGCGTACTTAATCCGCGCTTCGAGTGGCCGGCGAGCACGGCCTGAACGCGCTGGACGCCTAGAATCTTCTCGAAGGCGTTCATTGCCTGGATGTAGACCACGGCGAGTTGGCAGTTCATGTTGTAGAACTTTCGGCCGGTCGCCCGCTTCACTCGTCCCAAAACGCGTATGTCGCGTTCGACATGGCGTCCGTCGGGATACTGGCCCGGATTCTCGAGGACCATCGTCGGGTATCCGGTTCGCGTGGCGATCGGGTCGCCGTGCTTGGCGACGTGGACCGGAAACATGGCGCCCGACGGTGAACTGACGATGGCGACCTTGCCCTTTCGCTCGGGCGACGCATTGATCGACTCGTCGGCCGGCATGTAGACCACGAACGGGTGGATCCACGTCTTGTCCTCCAATTCGATGCTGTGGAAGCGGCCCTCGACCCGGCGGAGCTTCTTCGAGGGGTCGGTGTGGCTCTCGACGATCTCGTCCGACTCGATCTTCAGTTCCATGGGAACCATGTCTTGCTTGACGATGGGCCATATCTCGCGCGGTTTGGGAACGTGGCGCGAAGCCTCCTCGAAATCGAACGGCTTCTCGGGGGCCGGCGATTCGGCCAAAGCCGGGTTTGGCAACGCGCACAGGCCCAAAACGAGGGTCAGACTGGCCAATACAAGCATGGAGCAGGCACGTATCTCGAAACGCATGAGCGGGTCTCCTAGGGTGGGAAATCGAGGGCGGAAGCGGCTGGGAAGCAAAATGCCGCAGCTTGCCCATTGTACAGAATCGGAACCATGAACAACACCCACCGGGCCGGCTACTTCGCGTGGCGAGTACCGACTTGGCGGGGGCTTTGCGTTTTCGGGGGGCTTCGGGTAGGCTGAACTTTGTGGTACTGGTCGATTTGCCCGTATTCGACGCGCCCGACAAGGCGAAACAGCGTGAATATGCCTCTGTGCGATGTACTGGAACGAACGGTCGGCGGCGAGCGTCTGTCGACGGAGGACGCCGTTAGGCTTCTGGAAAGCCACGATCTGACGGCGCTGGGCGCTGCGGCCGATGCCGTAACCCGACGAATCCACCCGGAGTCTTACCGCACCTACAACATCGACCGGAACATCAACTACACGAACGTCTGCACAAGCGGTTGCCGTTTCTGCGCTTTTTCATGCGAACCGGGCGACCCTCGGGGCTACGTGCTCGACCGCGACGAACTGTTCGGCAAGATCGACGAGACGATCGCCCTGGGGGGCGACCAGATTCTGCTACAGGGCGGAATGAACCCCGAATTGCATTTGAGGTGGTACGAAAACCTGTTGCACGATATCCACGTGACGTTTCCGAAAATCAACATCCACGGGTTGAGTCCGCCGGAAATCGACTGGCTTTCGCGGAATTCCCAGGTGTCGATCGCCGAGGTTTTAGAGCGTCTTCGCGCGGCCGGTTTGGGGAGTTTGCCGGGCGGGGGAGCCGAAATCCTCGTCGATCGGGTGCGTTGCGAGGTTAGCCCGCACAAGACGTCCGCCGACCGGTGGCTCGACGTGTGTCGCCAGTGGCACCGGCTGGGGGGACGCGGATCGGCCACGATGATGTTTGGGCACGTCGAAACTCTCGCGGAAAGGGCCCGGCATTTGCAAGTACTCCGTCAGTTGCAGGACGAGACCGGAGGATTTACGGCCTTTATCGCCTGGACGTTTCAGCCCGGTAATACCAGGATGGGCGATATAGCGAAGGCCGGTGCCCATGAATACCTCAAAACGCTGGCGGTCGCCAGACTCTTTCTTGACAACTTCACCAATCTTCAATCAAGCTGGGTTACACAGGGATTACGCGTCGGACAGCTGGGTTTGCGTTTCGGAGCCAACGACCTCGGCAGCCTAATGATCGAAGAAAACGTCGTGGCCGCCGCCGGAACTTCGTTTCGCATCAGTCTCGCCGAGATGCGTGAGGCGATCGAACAGGCGGGCTTCGCAGCGAGGCGGAGAAACGTTTTTTACGAAATTCAGAGCGATCCGGCCCGAGAGAAACCACGGACGGCGACACCCCAAGAAACGGCACGAAGCGATGCGATAGACTCACCTTACGGACGCGACGGCAGTTGAACGTTCGACCCCACACGACGACGTGACGGAAGAAGAGAAGCACATGATTCAAGTCGACGGTCTTACGAAACACTACTCCGACCTTCGCCGCGGCCAGTTGATCGCCGTCGACGGCATCAGTTTTCACGCTTCCGAGGGACAGATTTACGGCCTGCTCGGCCCGAACGGAGCGGGCAAGACGACCACGCTGCGGATTCTCAGCACGGTTTTGCGGCCGACCGGCGGTCGCGCGACGATCAACGGCTACGACGTGCTGACCCAAGCCGCCCAGGTTCGCCGCCAGATCGGTTTCATGTCGGCCAACACGGCCGTCTACGACCGGATGACGGCCTGGGAGATGGTCGAGTATTTCGCCCGGCTGCACGGCCTGGAGGGCGACTTGCTTCGCGAGCGGATGGAAGGCGTCTTCGAACGCCTCCAGATGAACGAGATACGCGATTTGCTGGGGTCCAAAATGTCGACCGGCATGAAGCAGAAGGTTTCGATTGCCCGCTCGATCGTCCATGACCCGCCCGTGCTGATCTTCGACGAGGCAACCGCCGGGCTGGACGTGCTTGTGGCTCGGGCCCTTTTGAACACGGTGGCCGAGCTTCGCGACCAGGGGAAGTGCATCATCTACTCGACGCACATCATGCGCGAGGCGGAAAAGCTGTGCGATCGGATCGGAATCATTCATCACGGCAAGCTTCTTGCCGAGGGAATGCTCGATGATTTGCGCGAGCAGCACGGCGAGCACGACCTGGAAGAGCTTTTCTTCAAACTCATTCTCCACCATGACGCAACAGTGACGGCAACAGCATGAAGTGGTCGAACGTCAAACTGATTCTTGCCCGCGAAGTCCGCGATCAACTGCGCGATCGGCGCACGTTGTTCATGATTGCGGTGCTCCCGATCCTGCTTTACCCGCTCTTGGGAATGAGCTTCTTTCAGGTGTCGCAATTCATGCGCGAGCACCCGACGAAGGTGTACGTGATTGGGGCAAGTTCGGCCCTGAGCGAAGGAACGCCTCTGATCGAGAACGAGCAATTCGCGCCGCGGCTGTTCAACACGCCGGACAAGGTCGGACTTCTCGAGCTGCATTTCGCGCCCGACGTACTCGCGCCGGGAGAAACGCTCGACGACGTGGTGAGCCAGGCCAAGAAGCGGGTCGAACAGGGCGAGTTTGACGCGGCGGTCTACTTTCCACCCAGTTTCGGCGAGCAGTTGCGGCAGTTCCGCGAGGCGAGCGAGTCGCAGACGATCCATCGCGGCGACGAGGAATCGGCCGCGGCGAGAAACGCCGCCATCCCGCGCATCCCACGGCCCGAGATCATCTTCACCACCGCCAACGAGAAATCACAGATCACTTTCGCGCGTCTGCACGACGTGTTGCGACGGTGGAGCGACGAGTTGGGCAAGGCGAACTTGTCGGCCGCCGGGTTGGTGCCCAGCGCCGCGCGGCCCGTCGAGCTCGCCACGGACGATCTGGCCGACGCCACGGGCAACGCCGGGCGAGGTTTGTGGGCGAAACTGCTGCCCGTTATGTTGCTCTTGTGGGCTCTCACGGGCGCGTTTTATCCGGCCGTCGATCTCTGTGCGGGTGAGAAGGAACGCGGCACGCTCGAAACACTCCTGAGCAGCCCGGCCGACCGAAGTGAAATCGTCATCGGCAAACTCGTCACGATCATGCTTTTTAGCATGGCGACGGCCATTCTGAACTTGATTAGCATGGGATTCACGGGGTGGCTGATTGTGGCAAACCACCCGTCGGTCGGTCTTCCGTCGTGGTTGTCGTGCTTCTGGCTCTTACTGGCGTTGATTCCCATTTCGGCCTTGTTCAGCGCGCTATGTCTGGCGTTGGCCGCACTGGCCCGCAGCACGAAGGAAGGTCAGTACTACCTAATGCCGCTGATGCTCATCTGCATGCCGCTTGCCGTGCTGCCGATGACGCCGGGCTTCGAGTTGAACTTGGGCAATAGCCTGATTCCGGTGGCGAACGTCGTGCTGCTGCTTCGAACGCTGCTCGAAGGCAACACCCTGCAGGCCCTGCGATACGCCGTGCCGGTCGTCGGCGTGACGCTGGCGTGCTGCTACCTGGCGATTCGCTGGGCGGTCGACCAATTCAACCAGGAATCGGTCCTCTTCCGCGAGAGCGAGCGGCTCGACCTGGGGCTTTGGCTGCGACACGTCATTCGCGATCGACGGCCGACCCCCACCGTGGGTGTCGCCGTCTCGGCGGGCATCCTCATGCTCCTGGTCCGCTTCTTCATGGCGGTGACCATGACTCCGCCGGACGAACTGAGCTTCGGATTCTTGATTCGATCGCTCGTCACGACGCAGGTCGCGGTGGTGATCGTTCCAATAGTCCTTATGACTCTGCTCTTCACGCGAAACCCGGCGAAGACGTTTTTGTTGGATCGTTCGTCGTGGAAGTGGACGACTCCCCTGGCCGTGCTGGCGGCAATCGCCTTGGCCGTCGTCTTGCATCCGGTTATCGTCACCGTCGCTCTGGCGGTGACCCATCTCTATCCCATGAGCGAAACGGCCGAATTGCTTAGCAAAACCATCAAGGAGGCCCCGAACCTTTGGGTTCTGCTGTTGTTCTTCGCGGTCGTTCCGGCCGTTTGCGAGGAATTCGCCTATCGCGGCTTCATCCTGTCCGGCTTGCGGCACTCGGGCAAGAAGTGGCGAGCAATCGTCGTTACGTCCGTCTTCTTCGGCGTGAGCCACTTCATGCTGCAACAGTCGCTCATGGCTACGCTCAGCGGCATGGTCATCGGCTATATCGCCGTGCAGAGCGGGAACTTGCTCCCCGGCATCGCCTATCACGTGGTGAACAACGGACTGTTTGTTGCAATGACCCGAATCACGCCAAAGACCATCGAGGAGTGGCCCGTCTTGCAGTGGTTCTCCGACGGCGTCGGCCAGGCGGGCTATCATTGGACCATCGTAATCACCGGGTTGCTCACGGGGGTCCTTCTCCTCGGTTGGTTCTCTCGATTGCCTTACCAGAAAACGAACGAAGAGCGGTTGCAGGAAGCCATTCGCCGAGGCATGGAAGTCGACGATAAGCCGTTACCTTCGACCGCCATGTGACACACCATGGGTCCACTTGTTGAGCTGCGAGCACGTTACGTCCTGCCGATGGACGGGCCGCCAATTGAAGGCGGTTGCGTGGCCATGCAGGGCGGTCGGTTCGTCTCGGTCAGGGCCAAGCCGGCCACCGCCGACCCGATGGATTTAGGCAATGTCGCCATCCTGCCCGGACTGGTTAACGCGCACGCCCATCTCGATCTCAACGACGTGCCCGGCCCGCTGGGAAAACCGGGAATCGGGTTGGTCGACTGGATCGGCGAGGTAATTCGGCACCGGCTTTCGACGCCATCGACCGAACAGGCGGTGCTCGACGGGCTGCGCGAGAGTTCGCGACTCGGCACGACGACGCTGGCCGACATTTCACAGGCCGCTCCTCCCTTCAACTCGACGATCTCTGACGACATCGGAAGCCAGGGTGCCACGGGCATCCTGCCCGTGCAATGCGAAAGTCAGCAGACGCCAAGCGTTCCGAGCACTGGCGAGACGCCAGTGGCACCCCCAGTGGCACTCCCCGTGGCAGCCGCGGTGCCGTGCGTTCGGCTGGTCAGTTACCTGGAACTGATCGCTCCGACGCTCGAACGCGTGGAACTGCAGGTCGAGCGAGCCCGGAGCCACATTGCAGCGGGCCGCGAGGCGACATCCTGGCTGCCGGGACTGAGTCCTCACGCGCCGTACAGCGTCCGGCTCGATCTGCTGATCCAAGCAGTTGCTCTCTCGGCCGAGAATCACGTGCCGTTGGCCATGCACCTGGCCGAGTCGCCCGAAGAACTGGAACTGATCAAGCATCGATGCGGGCCGTTTCGAGAGTTTCTCGAACGGCTGGGAGCATGGGACGATGAGGCGTTCCCCGACCGACTCACAATACTCGGCTATCTCCAGACGCTCGCCGGATCGCATCGGGCGATGGTCGTTCACGGGAACTATCTTGCCGACGAGGAAATGGCCTTTCTCGCGAAACACGCCGACCGAATGGCCGTCGTCTACTGCCCCCGCACCCACGCCTTTTTCGACCACGATCCGTATCCCCTGGAGAAGATGCTTTCGGCGGGCGTAGTGGTGGCGTTGGGAACCGATTCGCGCGCCTCGTCGCCCGACTTGAGCCTGTTGGCCGAGATGCGTGAGGCGGCGAGGCGACATCCGTCGATCGCCCCCGAGACGATTCTGCGATTCGGCACGCTCGGCGGAGCGACTGCCCTGGGAATGTCGCACCAACTGGGTTCGATCACCCCCGGACGAGAGGCCGATCTGGCGGTCGTCTCGCTACGCCACGGGGCTTGCCGAAACGCGGCCGACCTCTATCATGAACTGCTCGAAGGCGATGCGCCAGTCGTGGCAACATGGCTTCGAGGCAGGCCACTCCACGAAGACCCATTCTCGGAGAAGAGCAACCGGTAGGGTGGGGCGATTGCAGCGAGCCTTGTCGGAATATCGCAAACTCTACGGCACACTCGCTGCAATCGCCCCACCCTTAAGTCTGAACCATTTTCCCTTTCCCCCTCTTTCCGATCGTAGAGAAGTCGCGACATGAGGAACCACAATTTCGACGAATGCTGGTTTCTGTCGGGACCAACGGCGTCGGGCAAGACGCACGTCGCGATCGAGCTTGCGCGGAGGATTGGGGCCGAAATTGTCTCGATGGACTCGATGGCCCTCTACCGAAAAATGGACATCGGCACGGCCAAGCCGTCGGCCGACGAGCGCCGCGAGGTGCCGCACCATCTGGTCGACGTGATCGACCCCCACGAGGAATACAGCCTGGCGCAATACGTCGAAGCGGCAGCCCGGGCAGCCGACGAGATCCGCTCCCGTTCGCGGCAAGTCCTCTTCGTCGGTGGAACGCCGCTGTATCTGAAATCGCTGTTGCGAGGCATTTTCGAAGGGCCTCCGGCCGATTGGGAACTCCGTCGACGACTGCGCGACGAGGCCGTCGCGGGCGACCCAATGCGGCTCCACCGGCGATTGGCCCAAGTCGATCCGACCGCCGCCGAACGGCTCCACCCGAATGACACGCGCCGCATCATCCGGGCGTTGGAGGTGTTCGAGAAGACGGGCCAACCGATCAGCCGGCTCCAACAGCAGTTCGATCACGCTCGACCGGCCGACGAATCTCGCGTCTTCGTCTTGGATTGGCCGCGCGGCGAGCTCCATGACCGGATCGACCGTCGGGTGGAGCAGATGTTCACCACCGGGTTGGTCGACGAGGTCCGACTGCTTTTGGCAAGCCCTAAACCGCCCAGCCGAACGGCCGCCCAGGCGCTCGGATACCGCGAAGTGATGGAACTCCTACAAAGGGGGGGAAGTCTAGGGGCAACCGTTGATTCCGTGAAGACCCATACACGTCAGTTCGCCAAGCGTCAGGAGACCTGGTTCCGCAGCCTCTCCGAGTGCCGGTTCGTACCTATGTCCGAGCCGTTCGACGCGGTGGACCTGGCGGTCGAAATCGAACGGGTTGGAGCGGTCGTATAGGCTAAATAAGGCGATCTTGCGGGTCGGCAAGGTGGTATGTTACGGGAGGTGCTTTTGTGCGTGCTTCCCGTCGCGAGGCGGCGAGGCTAGAATGAGACGTTTTGTGCAACTACATTGTCGGACGAATTGACAACGAGGAAACGAACATTGCTTCGAACACATACTTGCGGCGAATTGACGGGGAGTTGCGTCGGCCAACAGGTAACCCTATGCGGTTGGGTCGATTCGTCGCGCGATCATAGCGGCGTCCTCTTCGTCGATCTGCGCGATCGTTACGGCCGGACGCAGCTTGTATTTGGCCCCGAAGGGGGACGCGAGGTACTCGAACGAGCCAAGACGCTCCGCGCCGAGTACGTCATACAGGTTACCGGCAAGGTGGCTCCGCGACCCGAGGGAACCGTCAATCCCAAGCTGTCGACGGGCGAAATCGAGATGCGCGTGGCGGAACTGAAGGTGCTCAATCCGAGCAAGACCCCGCCGTTTCAGCCCAATCAGAAGGAACTTCCCGGCGAGGATCTTCGTCTGAAATACCGTTACCTGGACCTCCGACGCCCGGAGATGCAGCGGACGCTCGTCTTGCGTCACCAGATGACCAAGATCATGCGAGATTATTTCGACGAATTGAACTTCATCGACGTCGAGACGCCCGTGCTCGGGCGGAGCACGCCCGAGGGGGCTCGCGACTACTTGGTCCCAAGCCGCGTACAGCCGGGGACGTACTACGCCTTGCCGCAGTCGCCACAGCTCTACAAGCAGATCATGATGGTCGCCGGCTACGACCGCTACGTGCAGGTCGCGAGGTGTTTTCGCGACGAGGATCTTCGCGCCGACCGCCAGCNNCCGAGTTCACCCAGTTGGACCTCGAAATGTCGTTCGTCGACATCGAGGACATACTGGGCGTGATCGACGGGCTGATGGCTCGAATGGCCAAGGAATTGCTCGGCATTGAGTTGAAGCTTCCGCTGCCGCGCATGACCTACGACGAGGCGATGGAGCGTTTCGGCCACGACGCGCCCGACCTGCGATTCGGCATGGAGCTGATCGACCTGGGCGATCTGGCGGCCGAGGCCGAGTTCCGCGTGTTCCGCGGAACGATCGAGTCGGGCGGGCGCGTGC
The DNA here is from genome assembly GCA_003532715.1 of Planctomycetaceae bacterium. Taxonomy (GTDB): domain Bacteria; phylum Planctomycetota; class Planctomycetia; order Pirellulales; family Thermoguttaceae; genus UBA11386. The sequence continues at coordinate 5,608 of DOEZ01000074.1, read as the reverse complement.
GGGGGATTAACGCCAAGGGAGCCGCCGACCGCTACTCGCGCAAGGGTATCGACGAGCTGACGGCTTTCGTGCAGCAGGATTTCAGCGCCAAGGGGCTCGCCTGGTTCAAAGTCGAGTCCGACGGCACGCTCGCCTCGCCCATCGCGAAGAACTTCGACGCCGCGCTGTTGGAGCGAATCGGCCGGCGCATGGATGCCGCGCCGGGCGACTTGTTGCTGATCGTGGCCGACCAGTTCGAAGTGACGTGCAAGGCTCTTTATGGACTGCGCAAGCGGCTCGGCGCCGAGTTGAAGCTCTACGATCCCGGCGCGATGAACTTCTCGTGGGTGGTTGAATTTCCCATGTTTGCCGTTGACGACGAAGAGGGTGGCTGGACGGCCATGCACCATCCGTTCACCGCTCCCCGGGATGAGGACTTGACGCATCTCGACAGCGAGCCGGGCAAATGCCGCGCGAAGGCGTACGACCTGGTCGTCAACGGCTTCGAAGCGGGCGGCGGAACCATCCGAATTCACGATCAAGCCTTGCAGCAGAAGGTCTTTGGGCTGCTGGGGATCGACGTGGAAACGGCCCGAAGCCGATTCGGGTTCCTGCTCGACGCGCTGCAATACGGCGCGCCGCCGCACGGCGGAATCGCCCTGGGACTCGACCGACTCGTGATGCTCTTCGCGGGAACCAATAACATTCGCGACTGTATTGCGTTTCCCAAGACGCAGCGCGCGACCGACCTGATGACCGGCGCGCCTGGGCAGGTGGACCATAAACAGTTGCGCGAGTTGGGGATCGACCCTCCGAAATCGGAGAAGCCAAGCAAATAGTACTCTCGGCCACGTTTGATGGCCGGAATTCAAAGCACGGTTCTGGCGGAACTCGCCCAATCGCGGATTGGGCGAACGCCAATGATCTCAAGGAAAGGAACCAGACGATGTGCGTCGCGAAACGAAGGATGGCTGGGATTGCGATTGTGCTGCTGCTGCTGAGCTTTTCGGCATGTCAACGATCCACGGAGAAGGGTCTCGAAGAGGAGAAGGCGAAGCAAGCAGCCGAGGCGAGCAAGGTCGCCCCGACCGATGTCGCGCCGGCCCAAGTCGACGAACCTCCGGCCGAACCCACCATGCCCGAAGTGAAACTGACCGAGGCCTTGGAGGCGACTTGTCTGGTGAAGGTGGGCGACACGATGCCCGAGGGAACCTTGGCCGATCGCGACGGCCGCCTGGTCGAGTCGGGTTCGATGCTCGACTCGAAGTTGACCGTGGTGTTTTTCTGGAATGCCGAGGGCGTCTCCTCACTGCAAGGGTTGGACGAGCTTCAGAAATACGTCGCCGGTCCGTATGCGGAGAAGGGGGTTCGGGTCTTCGGGATCAACCATAAGGATTCGCCCCAGTTGGCGGTGGAGAAGCTGCAACTCACGGGGGCGGCGTTTCCCGTCTACCTCGATCCCGACGGAGCGTACTTCGCCAAATTCGCCACGGAAGGACTGCCGCGAACGTACCTGCTCGATGCGAACGGCAAGATCCTCTGGTTCGATACCGAGTATTCGCAGAGCACGAAGCGTGATTTGCTCGGGGCCATTGAGTTCGTCTTGAGGCAGTAGTCCTCGCGTGGCTACGAGTAGAATTCCGACTGGCCCACGGCTTCGAATGCGTTGACAAAATGCTCGACGCACGGCTTCTCGCCGTCCGGCCACGTGATGCCGATCACGTCGAATCGCGCGGGGTGTTCGTGCAGGCGGTGGCGTTTCAAGAAGGTGACGGCCAGCCGCGTCAGACGGCGCTGCTTCTCGGGCGTGACGGCCTCGGAAGGTTGGCCGTGCTGGTCGCTTTTACGCGTCTTGACCTCGATGAAGACAATAGTCTTTCCGTCGAGCGCGACCAAGTCCAACTCGCCCGACGGAAGGCGAACGTGGCGTCCAAGAATCCTGTAGCCGCGACGCCGTAGGTAGCGTGCCGCCAATGCCTCGCCTCGCTCGCCGAGCGTCTTTTCCGGACGCCAACGCCGATACCAGCGTCCGGCCGCCGCAAACAGCCCCATGATCCCGATTTCCTCCGCAAACGACCAGCGAGGATTATTTACCAACCCACACCAGCCCGAAGCGCAAGCGAGGGTAACCCGTTCCAGGTCCCTCGCTTGCGCTTCGGGCTAGTGTTTCGCAAACCATGGCGATTCACGCGCGATCAAGAACCGGGCCGCTTCTACTTGCTGCGGTCGGTGCGGCGTTCCATGAGCCGCGTGCCCTTGCCGACGCGATCGCGCAGGTAGTAAAGCTTCGCGCGACGCACGATGCCCGAGCGAACCACCTCGATCTTCGCGATCCGAGGCGAATGCAGCGGGAACTTGCGTTCGACTCCTTCGCCCTGCACAATCCGGCGGACCGTGAACATCTCGCGCGTTCCCGAGCCGCTTCGAGCGATGACGACGCCCGTGAAAACCTGAATGCGTTCCTTTTCGCCTTCGAGGATTCGCGTGTGTACGTCCACCGTGTCTCCAATTTCGAAGAACGGAGTGTCTTCCTTCAAATTGGCCTTTTCGACCCTGTTCATCAGCTCTTGGCTCATCGCCGGTTTCCTTTGTCCTAAATGGTGGGGAAAACCCCGGATATCCAGTAGTGTCCTCGACCGGGGCGCGTTGCCCACGCCGCCGTTTGTGTTTATCGCCTCACGGGAAGGTCCCGCGTCAATCCAGTCTCACTTCAGCAAGTCGTCTCGCCGGCAACGCGTGCGTTGCCGCGAGTCTTCCTTTCGCCACCGGGCTATCGCCTGGTGGTCGCCGCCGAGCAACACGGGCGGCACTTCAAGCCCCCGATATTCTCGCGGCCTCGTGTACTGGGCGAATTCCAGCAATCGCTCGGGACCCGAAAACGAGTCGCTGACACTGCTGTCTTCGTCGCCCAGTACGCCCGGAATCAACCGGCTAACCGACTCGATGACGGCCATGGCCGCCACCTCGCCTCCGTTGAGGATGAAATCGCCCATTGAGATCTCATCCGGTTCAAGGAGGACTCGAATCCGTTCGTCAAATCCTTCGTACCGTCCGCACAGGAGCGCGATCCGCCGGTGGCCGGCTAGTTCCTCGACAATCGCCTGGTTCAGCGTTCGGCCCTGGGGCGTCAGCATCACCAAATGTCCAGGGTCGTCGTCGCGGCGTCGAACCTCCTCGACGCACTCGACGACGGGCTCGACCTTGAGCACCATCCCGGGCCCGCCGCCGAACGGTCGATCGTCGACCGTGTGATGCTTGTCGTCGGTCCAGTCGCGGATGTTGTGCAACCGCACGTCGATCAAGCCTCGCTCGATCGCCTTGGCTAACAAGCTCTGACCCGTGAACCCGGCGAAAATCTCGGGAAACAGGGTCAACACGTCGAAGCGCATCGCTCGTTACTCTTCCGCCGCCGGCGTCTGGTCGGCAGTCGTCTCGACCTCGCCGTCGGTTGACGCCGCGGAGGGAGTCGCGGCTTGCCTAGGCATGACCGTCGGCGGTTCCGGCCGTCGGCGTGCGACGGCCAACCGCTGCAAAGCCTCGGCCTGCTGCTTCAGGTGGGTACCGTCGGGGCCGTACTTCTTAATCAACACCCCGACCTTGTCCGACGGCTGCGCGCCGACGCCCAGCCAATAGCGGACTCGCTCGCCGTCGAGTTTCGCGCGGGCGTCGGTTTCCGCAACCATGGGATCGTAGGTGCCCAACTCCTCGAGCACTCGGCCGTTGCGCGGCGCCCGCTGATCGATCGCGCAGATGCGAAAGAACGGGCGATGCCGCCGACCAAACTTCTTCATTCGAATACGTACTGACACGTGTTACTCCTCGTGCGCGTAAATGGGTTAGTCGTCGCTATTGTTGTCTATCCTGGCGTTTCTTTCGCCGTTGCTCCCGCTCGCGGACCTTCTTCAACTTGGCCTTTTCCTGGGAGGACAATCGTTTGCCCGTGCTTTGTTTCTTCTTCGAGAACTTGCCGCCGGGATTCATCATCCCTTCCTTGACGAGTTCCTGCATCGCCTTGGCTTGGGCGCGTCGTCCCTTGCCGCCGGCCGCCTTCATCGCGCCGGCCATGGCATCGAACGTCTTGACCAACTCGTTGACTTCGTGCGGCTCGACACCCGCCCCCGCCGCGATACGTCGGCGTCGGCTCTGATCGATGATCTTCCTCGGGTTGCGGCGTTCGTCGGCGGTCATCGAGTCGATCACGCCCAACATCCGCCGCATGCCCTTCTCCGACTCGGCTCCGTCCATCATCTCGGCCATTTGCCCCATGCCCGGAATCATGCCCATGATCTTCCCAATCGAACCCAGCCGCTTGATCTGATTGAACATCTTCTTCAGGTCGTCGAGGGTGAATTCACCCTTTTCCAGGCGAGCCTGTTGCCGAGTCATCTCCTCCTGGTCGAACTTCTGCTGGGCTTGTTCGACGAGGGTAAGCACGTCGCCCATGCCGAGAATTCGTCCGGCCATGCGGTCCGGATGAAATTCCTCGAGCGCGTCCATGTGCTCGCCCGTGCCGATAAACTTGATTGGCACGTCGGCGACCGCCTTGACCGACAGCGCGGCGCCGCCTCGGGCGTCACCGTCGAGCTTGGTCATGATCACGCCGTCGAGTTCCAGGGCGTCGTTGAACGCCTTGGCGCTGTTGACAGCGTCCTGGCCCGTCATCGCGTCGACGACCAGGTAGATTTGCTCGGGATTGCACTGGCGGTCGATCCGCTCCAACTGGGCCATCAACTCGCTGTCGATGTGCAACCGGCCGGCCGTGTCGAGAATCACGACCTCGGCCCCAATCTGCCGGGCGTGCTTGACGGCGTCGTTGCAGACCTTGACCGGGTTCGTCTCATTCTTATCGGAGTAGACAGCCAAGCCAAGCTGTTCGCCCAATACCTCCAATTGGTGGATGGCCGCCGGTCGCTGAAGGTCGGCCGCGACCAACAAAGGCTTTTTGCCTCGTTCGTTGATCAACCGGCCCAGCTTGCCGCACGTGGTCGTCTTGCCCGAGCCTTGCAGACCGCAGAGCATCAGGATCGTCACATCGCTCTGCAGGTGGAGCGAATGATCGACCGGGCCCATCAGGTTGATCAGTTCCTGATGGACGATGCCGATCAGGTGCTGGTCGGGCTTGAGCGAAGTAAGCACCTTTTCGCCAAGCGCCTGCTCGCTGACCCGTGCCATGAAATCCTTGACCGCCGGCAGACTCACGTCGGCTTCAAGGAGCGCTTGGCGGACCAACCGCAACCCGTCGCGCATGTTCGCCTCGGTCAGCTTGGCGTGACCGCGTATGGTCTTTAGCGCCGAGGTCAGGCCTTGTTGCAGGGATTCGAACATGGGATCGGACAGTGGAGGAAGAAACGAACCAAATAGTCTGGGTGACGAACCTCGGAAAACGACACGCCGTGGCCGTTCCGCCGCAGTGGAGGCGCTTCGAGAGCCGAAACCGGCGGAAAACGCCCAAGCCGGCCAAACCCAGCCGATTTTAGGTAAACCCATATGTTACCGAATGATGGGACACTTTGGCAATGCTCACCGAAGGGATTTCCGGGGAATTGTGGCGGCGCTAGCCGCGGAAGGTAATCGCAAAACACCCCTCCCGAGGGGGTGTCGTTCTTGGAGTACGGCGATTCATCGCCGT
>DOEZ01000141.1 GCA_003532715.1 Planctomycetaceae bacterium | reverse complement strand
GGGCCGGCGGCCAGCGCCCGGGCGAGCAACACGCGCCGCTTCATGCCCGACGAAAGCGTCTCGAACCGATCGCCGGGGTTCAATTGCATCCGCGCGAGCGTCTGTTCGACCCGCTGCTCGTTTCGCCATTGCCGATGGATGCCCTCGTCCGGCAACCCGGCGGCGACCACGTCGTGAATCGTTCCGACCAGGTCTCGCGGGACGTCTTGCGGCAACAGGGCGGTTTTGGTCCCCTGGGCCAGCACGACGTCGCCGTGGTCGGGCTCGACGTCGCCGATCAACAGACGCATGAAGGTCGTCTTGCCCGAGCNNCAGCGCGCCCACGCGCGCCCGAATCTCGGCCGCCTGGGTGCGCGTGTCATAGCCCAACACCTCGGCGCGACCGTCCGTGGGCTCGAGGAGGCCCAACAGCAGACGCAGCGTGGTCGTCTTGCCCGAGCCGTTGGGCCCCAGCAGGCCGATCCGCTGGCCCGGCTCGATCTGGCAGGTCACCTCGTCCAACAACGGTGGACCACGAAACCCGATGGACAATTCACGAACGGCGGCCAGCGGCATGGGAGCGAGGGATCGTTAGGTTGACAGGGCTGGCTTTCGCAGCCTTGGGAATGTACTTCGAAATGGAATCGGAGTCGGGGTCTACTTCTTTTGTCGGACCAAACGCTCGCCCCCTTTGACGAACCGACCCGGCTTGAATCCGAGTTTCGGATTGGCCAGCACCGATTGATCCTGACGTTCAAGCGTTTCGAGCAATTTGGGATCGCCCAACTCGCGGAAGATCGGATCCCGCGGGTTGAATCGGTTGAACGTGTAGATCCCGTTGACGCCCGCCTTCCACGCCTGATAGGCCTCGCCGCGCCAGATTTCCAGCGACGTCGCTTCCTCGGCTTCCTTCGTGTCTGGTTGAATCCGGCGGCTCTCGAAACATGCGTAGACCGGCACGTTGTGCTTCTTGCCCAAGCCGACCAGGTAGTCCCAATCGTTGAACCGGAAGTAGCAGCCGTTGGTCACGATGTCGACAAGTTCCTCGTCGAGCCACGTTTCCAGGTCGAGCCCGAGGGCCTTGCAGTAGGCGACCGAGTCGGGCACGCGCACGGCGATGAGCATCGGCCGGCCGCGCTGGGCGGCAACTTCCTGGGTTATCTTGCGGATGCGGCGGATCAGATCGGTCATCAACTCGCGCTGCGCGTCGGTGATCGGCTTGCCGGTCATCTGCTCCTTGAAAACCACCGGGTGGCGGAAGAAGTCCAACTCGATCCCGTCGATGTCGTACCGCGTGCAAACGTCCTCGAAGATGCGAAAGACTTTGTCGCGAACGCCGGCTTGGTTGTAATCGACCGCGGACCAGCGGCCGGACCCGTAGGGATACTTGACGCCCCGCTTGCCGACGAGCCAGTCGGGATGATCCTTCTTCCACTGGCAGAAGATGTCGGCATGGTCTTTCGACGAATCGTGCGTGTCGTTCATCCGCATCGACCAGAAGACCTCGATGTTGTTGTCGCGGCAGAACCGGGTCATCATCTCGAGCGAGTCGGTTCCCTTGTCGAGCAGCTTGTGGACGTTGCGCGCGGCCGATTTGGGCGAGGCATGCAACTCGGTTTCGTCGCTTTTGTGCGTGTACAGGTTGAACACGCCCGTGCAATAGAAGATCGAATCGACGTGCGAGCCAAGCAGCGGCGTCGTGCGTTGGGCGAGAAACGTCTCGGGCGTGACCTCGACCGACGGATCGATCCGATTGAAATCGTTACCGTCGTTGTTCATGATGATGCGGCGAGTCCGCCACTTGGCCGCCTCGTGGGCGTCCGAAAGGTCCTTCGATGGCGGCGCGGCGGTCGCGATGGAACTGAAAAAGACAGCGATTGTCAATCCGATAAGGCAAACCAGGGTCTTGCTCGCGGTTGTTGGCGGGTTCATACGTCTCCTCAGTGAAATAAGTGGGTTTAGAGGGTGGGTCTACTTCATCTCGCGAATCCAGCGCCGCAGCAACTCGACGGCCTCCTCGTCGGGTACGTTGCTGGCCAAGGGAGGCATCTGACGCGGGCCCCGCAGCTTCATCCGCCAGAGTAATTCTGAGCGCCTTGGATCGCCTGGAACAACCAGATTGGAATCAGGCGGGCCGAGTCTCCCCTGCCCGGGCGCCACATTCAGAAGCGCCGTCCTGGCCAACGGCGTGTGAAAGCTGAAATCGGGACGCGGGCCGTGAAGGGCGCCTTCGGCATGGCATGAGACGCAATTCACGTCCAAATAGGCTCGGCTGAGTGCGTCGACCGGCGCCGACGCATTTCCCCATGCCGGATAGGCATCCCACTCCGACGCCGGTCTGCCCGGCGGTTCGACGAACATCCCCGCTTCGTCGAGATGCTCGAGCTGGTTGGCGCGTTTGGTTCCGTAGTCAAACGATCGGTTTAGCTGCCGTGTGTTCAATCCAAGCACGAAACCGGTCGACTTGGCGTGGCACGCCATGCAATCCGCGCCGCTCGGATAGCACCATTCGCGCTGCGTGGTTCCCCTATCCAGGCTAACGCGATAGGGTTCCACGAGCGCACCGTCAAGTAATTCGGCGTCGGTCTGTTCGTCGTTCCATTTGTAGGCATAGCCTTGCCAGCCTCGGTTGTTACGCAAGAACAATCGGGTTTCGAGTCGCCACCGATTTGACGCTTCGCCGCTCGAGGGCCGGTAGAACGTCTTGATGAGAACCGTTCCAACCGGGAACTGCCAATGTCCGGTCGCGTCGAAGACCACGGAATTTCGCGCCGGCAGCGCGATCAGCCGCTCCTTATCCGCCCCGTCGGACCACAGCGGCACATTGACGTCGTAGGGAATAATCCCGGCGACGGGTTTCAAATCGGCGACCGACTTGAACAACCCTGTCTCCGAGAGCTTTCGCGGAAACGCCGCGGCAATTGCCCTCAGGTCGCCCTGGACGTGTTGGAATCGGTACAAATGGCCGTCGAACGACGTGAGAACCATCTCGCCCGACTCATCCTCGCCGAAGGCGGTGATCGGCAGATCGGTGGCTGCCACCTTTCGGTTCTCGATTACTTCGCCCTCTTCCATCCGCACGATCCACACATTGCCGCTAACGTAATCGGCGTAGAAATAGGCGCCGTCGAACTCGGGCAGTTGTCGTCCCCGATAGACCAGCCCTCCCGTCACCGACCGCCCCTCGCTCTGAAAATACTCGACGACCGGATCAATGAGCTTTTCGCCGGTTTGGCGGGCAGTTGGGTCGAATAGATGAGATCCCTCGCGGATGTTCCAGCCGTAGTTGCCGCCGCGCGTGATCAGATTGATCTCTTCATACCGATTTTGCCCCACGTCGCCGACCCAAAGCTCACCGGTTCGACGGTCGAACGACAATCGCCAGACGTTCCGCAGGCCGTATGCCCAGATCTCGCCCCGAGCCTCCTGGCCGAGCTCGACGAAAGGATTGTCTTTGGGGACCGCATATTTCTTGCCGCGATCTTCCCGATCGACGTCGATGCGCAGTATCGAACCCAGCAGGGTGCCAAGTTTCTGGCCATGGCCGTGCGGATCGTGGGCCGCGCCGCCGTCGCCCAGACCGATGTACAGATACCCGTCCGGGCCGAACTTCATGCTTCCCCCGTTGTGATTGCTGTAGGGCTGGGGAATTCGCATCAGGACTTCCTCCGAGGGTCGGTCGGCGCGATTGGGATTTCCGGCCGAAACTCGAAAGCGAGAAACGATCGACGCCCTCGGAGTCGTCGAGTAGTATACGAAGAATTGGCCGTTCTCGGCGTACTTTGGATGAAACGCCAGCCCCAGCAGGCCTTCTTCGTTTCCGCGACGTGAAACGACCTTCCGAATATCGAGAAACACCTCCGTGGCTTCGACGTCGTCGCGATTCTCGAAAACGTGGATCAGACCATGCTGTTCGACGACGAAGACGCGGTCCGTTCCATCACCCGCGTGCGTGAATTCGAGCGGTCGCTGGAACTTCAGCCGTGGAAATACTCGCCGCGGCTCCAACGGCATGGGTTCCGGATCGCCCATCAGTCGCGAAGTATTGATGCCCACGAAACCGACCTCGGCATCCGACGGCTCCCAAGTTTGGACCGAACGATCGCGAGTTGCCTCGTCACGCGCGGCCCCGAGGGAGAGCACCGCCACGACGGCCGCGATTGCCACCGCGGGAAAGAAGGCGGATTGTACTCGCATCGTCTCCACCTTTCGAAATCGGTCCGATTGTTCTATCCTATACAAGCAATAGCGCATCCGCTGACGATTCCGAGTGTAACACAAAACCAGTGAAGGGAGAACCCGTCACGAAAAACGTTCGAACAAACGGGTCACGCCCCCAGCACCTCGGCGGCGACCGTCTTCGCCCGGGCGATCGCCTCTTGCAACCGCTGCTTGGCGGCGTCGGGGCCGCCCGCGAGCGTCGGTTCGACGACGATCGAATGGACGTCGGTCAGCCCGATGAATCCGAGGATCGTTTCGAGATAGGGCTTCTGCATGTCGAGCGAAGCCGCTTCGGGCGAGGCGTATTCACCGCCCCGTGCATAAATCGCGACGACCGGCCTGCCAGTCACCAGCCCCGTGTAGCCCGACGCCGGATCGAAATTGAACGTAAGGCCGGGCTGAACGATCACGTCGAAGTAATGCTTCAGCCGGTAGGGTATGCTGAAGTTCCACATGGGCAGCGAGAAGACGTACTTGTCGGCCGCCTTGAACTGCTCGGCGACCCGTTCGACCGCGCGCCACGCCTCGCGCTGCGGCGCGGTAGCGGGTCGGCCGTGCATGATGCCGTATTTCGCCTCGAGCACCGGCCCGTCGAACGGCGGCAGTTCGGTCGCGAAAAGGTCGAGGTGAATGACCTCGTCGTTCGGCGCGAGGCGGCGGTGCTCCTCAAGCAAAGCACGGGCCACTTCGAGCGATGCCGAACGGTCGCCCCGAGGCGAAGCCGAAATGTGAAAGACAAGGGACATGATCGTTACTCCATGGTTTGGCAGTGGTGACCGTTTCGAGGCGCCAGTGCGGAAGACACGGCAAACGACCTCGCGATAGGGCCGGAAGGCCAAGGCAATGAACCGCTCTCGCCGACGGAGAATTGTACGTTCGCGAGGCAATGACCGCGGCGAATTGGGCCCGCGAAGTCTTTCGCCAACAACCCACCCATAAGTTGTAGCGGACGTAGTTGGATGCCGGGACAGTTTTTATTGCCGTGGCCCCCAGATTCGGTTAGAATCAAAGTCCGACCGGGCCATGGTTCCGGCTACCGCTCGGGCTTCGACGGATCACCGCGAGGTGACCCCACATGCAATTCCCCTTCTCCCTTCCCAGCACGAGTCAGTGGTGATGAAAACGCACGGCAAGGCGAGCCGGACACGTCGCGGGCGCACGCTCCGCATCGAACCGCTTGAACAGAAGTCCCTGCTCAACGCTGGACCTTTGGTTATCTCCGAGTTCATGGCCCAGAACCAGACGACGGTGACGGACGCCGACGGGACCTATTCCGACTGGGTCGAAATCCACAACCCGACCGACGCGCCCATCAGTCTGGCCGGATGGCGATTGACCGACAGCGCCACGAATCCGACCAAGTGGACCTTCCCCGACGTGACGCTCGGTCCCGACGAGTACCTGCTCGTCTTCGCGTCCAGCAAGGATCGAACGAATCCGGCGGGCGAGTTGCACACGAACTTCGCCCTGAGCGCGTCGGGAGAGTATCTCGGCCTGGTCCGACCCGACGACGTCGTTGCTTTCGAGCACGCGCCCGAGTTTCCGTTGCAGTATGCCGACGTTTCCTACGGTTCGTTCGCCGGCATGCCCGACACTTTTCTGTATTCTCCGACCCCCGGCGAGGAGAACCTGCCGCCCGGACCGCTGGTCATTTCCGAGTTCATGGCCAAGGACTCAACGACGCTGGCGGACATCGACGGGGATTATTCCGACTGGATCGAGATTCACAACCCGACGGACGAGTCGGTCGACTTGACGGGATGGCGTCTGACCGATAGCGCGTCGAGCATGAGCAAGTGGACCTTCCCCGACGTAACGGTTGGTCCCGGCGGGTACCTGGTCGTGTTCGCGTCGAACAAGGACCGGACCGATCCGGCGAACCAATTGCACACGAACTTCGCTCTGAGCACCTCGGGCGAATACCTGGGCCTCGTTCGCCCGGACGGTTCGGTGGCGTTCGCGCACTGGCCCGCGTTTCCCGATCAGTACGCCGACGTCTCTTATGGAGGCCTGCCGGGCGAGTATTTCGTGAGTCCGACGCCCGGCGCTGCCAATTNNGCGACCGTCTCGTGCATCGAGTTCTCGCGAGCGGGCGGTGTCTTCACCGAGACGTTCATGCTGACCTTGACGCCGCTGCTGCCCGACGCCACGATTCGCTACACCACCAACAACAGCGAGCCGAACGCATCTTCCACGCCCTACACCGGCCCAATCTCGATCGGCGTTTCCATGACCCTTCGGGCAAAGATCTTCTCGCCGTTGCTGCCCGACGGCGGAATCCAGACGGCCGAGGCTTATATGCTCATGAACCCCGCGGTCGCGTCGTGGAGTTCGAATCTGCCGGTCGTCGTCATCGACACATTCCGTTCTCAACCAAACGAGAATACGTACGTGCCCGCCGTCGCCATGTTCCTGGAGCCGGGCGCCGACGGCCGCACGCGATTGACCGACGAAGCGATTCTGTTCGAACTCGCCGGGATGCGGATTCGCGGATCGACCTCGGCGACGTTCCCAAAGAAACAGTACAAGCTTGAGATTCGCGACACCCTGGGTGACGATCGCGACGTGTCGATCTTCGGGCTGCCCACCGAATCGGATTGGGTCCTGTACGGCCCCTACAGCGACAAGACGCTCATGCGGAATTTCCTTTCCTACGGCTGGTCGGAGGCCATGGGACAGTACGCGCCGCGCACCGTCTTCTGCGAGGTCTATGTCAACCAGAACAACATCCGGGTCGACACGGACGACTACGTGGGCCTCTACGTGCTTGTCGAACAGATCACCATCGGCGAGGACCGGGTGGACATCCAGGAACTGAGCGGTGGCACGCCCGAAAACCCGACCGTCACCGGCGGGGCGATTCTCAAGGTCGATCGCTACGAAACCGACGAATACTACTTCACCGGCGCATCGGGTACGCGCATCGTCGTCGACGAACCCAAGATCGGGGACCTCACCACGGCCGAGCGACAGTACATCGTCGACTACATCAGCGCCTTCGAAACGGCCCTGTACGGGCCCAATTTCAAAGACCCGGAAGTCGGCTACGCCGCCTATATCGACGTCGATTCGTTCATCGACGAACACATCCTGGTCGAAATGACCAAGCAAATCGACGGCTACCGGCTTAGCAACTACTACTACTTCGATCAGAACACCAAGCTCACGTCCGGGCCGGTCTGGGACTACAACCTGTCGCTAGGCAACGCGAACTACCTGGAGGGCAATATCCCGACCGGCTGGTACTACACGCTGATTAGCGACCGGACTCAGTATCCGTACTACACGCGACTTTTCGAAGATCCCAATTTCCGGCAACAGTACGTCGACCGCTGGGCCGAGCTGCGCGGCACGATCTTCGCGACCGACACGCTCATGGCCCAGATCGCCGACACGGTGAATTACGTGGCCGAGGCCGAAGCTCGCGACCACGCCCGATGGCCCACGCTGGGCGTGTACGTGTGGCCCAACGGTTACGTCGGGCAGACCTACGCCGACGAAATCAACTACATGAGCAACTTCCTCGCGCAGCGGGTCCAGTGGATCGACAACCAGTTCCTCGCCGCGCCGATCTTCGACAGGGAAGGCGGTGAAGTCGAGCCGGGCACGACCGTTGAGATCAGCCTGCCCGCCGGCGCCGGTTCGACCATCTACTACACGGTCGACGGCTCCGATCCGCGTCTGTCGGGTGGCGGCATCTCATCGGCGGCGCAAATCGCGGGACCACACACCGTCGATGCAACCCTGATCGAATTGGACGATGCCTGGTACTATAACGACACGGGCACCGATCTCGGGACGGCGTGGCGCGAGTCGGGCTACGACTTCGGCGCTTGGGCGTCCGGTCCGGCCGAACTCGGCTACGGCGATGGCGACGAGGCGACCGTCGTCGGTTACGGCGGCAATCCCAGTTCGAAGCATCCAACCACGTATTTCATCAAGGCGTTCGACGTCCTCGACGCGGCAAGCTTCAACTCGCTGACGGTCGATCTGATGCGCGACGACGGCGCCGTCGTCTATCTGAACGGCCAGGAAGTCGCCCGGTCGAACATGCCCACCGGGACCATTTCCTACAGCACACTCGCCTCTCTGGCGAGCGACGACGGGAAGAGCGTCTTCTCCTACACGATCGACCCGAGCCTGCTGGTCGAAGGGACCAACTATGTCGCCGTCGAAGTCCATCAGACCCAACTAAACAGCTCCGACCTGAGTTTCAACCTGGCACTGCGAGGAACGTCGACCAACCCCGGCGCCGTCGTCATCGATCAGAGCCTGGTGTTGACCGCGCGAGCCTATAGCGGCGGGCAGTGGAGCGCGCCGACCTCGGCGCTCTACGTCACCTCCGCCCACCTCGCGCCCGTCGTCTCCGAAATCATGTATCATCCGGCCGATCCGACCGCCGCGGAAATCGCGGCCGGTTTTGACGACTCGGAGGACTTCGAGTTCATCGAACTCCATAACCCGCACGATGTGGCCCTCTCGCTCGCGGGAATTCGGATCACGNNGCATCGAGTTCGACTTCTCCGCCGGCTCCGACGTTCTTTGGCTCGAACCGGGCGAATACCTTCTGGTGGTCCGCAACGAGGCGGCGTTCAACTTCCGCTACAGCGCGATCACGACAGCCGAGATCGCCGGAGAATACTCCGGCAAGCTGGATAACGCCGGCGAGCGAATCGTGCTAGTCAACGACGAAGCGTTCCAAGACATTGTCTACGGCGACGATCCGCCCTGGCCGGTCGAGGCGGACGGCTCGGGCTATTCACTCGAGGCGAGCATTGGCTTCCGCCACGAATCCGATCCGGCCCACTGGTTCGCCAGCGCCGTGACCGGCGGAACGCCGGGTTGGATCGGGGTTGCGCCCGTCTTGTTGCCGGGCGACGCCAACCTGGATGGGAGCGTCGGCGAGCTCGATGCGAAGTCCATGGGGGCAAACTGGGGCGAGACCGACGCCACGTGGGTCATGGGCGATTTTAACGGTGACGGCACGGTGAACGCGATCGATGCCGCGATTCTCGCCGCGCACTGGGGCGCCGCGCGGCCGGCTCCCGAAGCATCGCCCACGCCCGAACCGACCGCCGTCGAGGACGAGCCGGTTGCCGGCTTCGTCGGGCCTCTGCGNNTCTGACGATCCGCGAGCCTGTTCGAGATGCGACGATCCTCGGTCGGGCGCGCCTCGTCGCCCCGGAGGAGTCGCTCGGTGCGGCAGCCGCTCGACCAACGGCCGTCGACCTTGATTCGGCGGAACAGGCGGCCGCCGTCGATGCGGCCTTGGCCGAGACGGCGACCGGCGAGTCGCTCCTGCTCCAGCGGCGGCTGGCTTGGTCGCACCTCGTCGCGCGGCTGCACGGCGAAAACGAGGATGAAGCCCTGGCAACCATCGACCTGTTGCCGCTAGATTAGCGCGGGTAATCGCCGCCAACGCGGGTTCCCGCGGCGCCGGCGTCCTACCCAGCGATTTCCGCCAACAGACGTCCAAAGGCGACGACGTCGTCGACCACTAGGTCGGGCGGTTGTTCCATGGCCGCGGCTTGCTCGGCGGTTGCCTCGCCGGTCAGCACCAATACGCCCAGCGCGCCGGACGCGGCGGCCATGGCCATGTCGGTATAGAGCCGATCGCCCACCATGGCCAACTCGTCCGAGCGCAGCCCGCGCGACGCCAGAATGCCCGCGAGCATGAGCCGGTCGGGTTTGCCGGGTACGGCCAACGGCCAACGGCCGGTCGCCGCCGCGATCGCCGCACAGATCGCCCCGCAATCGACCAACACCGTCGGCTCGCCGGTCGGACAGATTCGGTCGGGGTGGGTCGCCACGTACGGCTTTCCCTGGGCGATCCAGTAGGCCGCCTGGCACAGCCGCCGATGGTCAAGGGTCGTGTCGAAACCGACCACTACGGCCTCGGGTTCTTCGGCTCCGACGCAAAGGACGTAGCCGGCTTCGGCGAATTGCTCGCCTAGGCTGGGCGTTCCCAGAAGATAGATCCGCCGAACGTCCGGGATTTGTTTCCGCATGTAGACGATGGTCGCGTCGGCCGAGGTGAACACGTTCTCGTCGTCACAGGCGATTCCCAGGCCGCGAAGCCGCGCGACATACTCGTGGCGGCTCCGCGACGAGTTGTTCGTCAGAAAAGTGTAGCCGATTCCCAGCGAGCGAAGCGTCGCCAGAAAGTCGTTGACGCCCTCAAACACCACGTCGTCCTTGTAGATCGTTCCGTCCAGATCGAGCGCCACGTGGCGAATCGACCTCAATCGGGCCGAAGGAAGCTCCGTCGCCGGTGAATCGTCGGGGGCATTAATGTCGTCCTTGCCTTCCACGTTGACAGCCATGTTCCTCGATCTCGTTACTCAACCGATTGTTTTTCCATGAAAAACACGTGTAATCACGAAAGCCCTTCGATTTCCCAACCGCGACGGTATTTTCGCCCGATATAGTCGTTGGCGGCCGGGAAGTTCCTGCACTTCAGCGAGTCGGCGTCCCACTCCAGGCTTTGGTTCGGAAATCGCTTGGCCAGATTGCCGAGTAGAACCGTTTCCGAAAACGGTCCCGCGTAGTCGAAATTCGCGCTCGTTTCGCCTTCGCCTCGGCAGGCGTCGATGAACGACAGCCAGTGGTCCACGCTTGGCGCCGGCTCGATCGGGTAATCCTTGAATTCCTCCTCGGGCAAGAGGCTAGGAATCTTCCAGTGCGGCAGCAGCAAACAGCCCTTGTGCCCGACGAAGATCGAACCCTGCGAAGGCAAGGACTTCCCCGGCGCGAGCCGCGCGAGTTCCGTCGGCGGGTGGTTGCCCAGTTTGAACCCGCCGTCGTACCAGGTCATGCGCAAGGGGCCGGCCGTGTACTCCGTCTTCGGAAACCAGTATTCGACGCGGCCCGCGCTCGGCCACGTGTCGTTCTTGGGGGGTTCACATTCCGCGCACACCCGAAGCGGTGGCCCAAGATCCAGACTCTTCACCACCGGATCGAAAAGATGGCACCCCATGTCGCCCAAGTTGCCCGTGCCAAAGTCGATCCAACTCCACCATTTTTTCGGATGATAGGCCGGTTGTCCCGTCGCGTCCTTGCCCCACGGCTGAAACGGCGCCACGCCGATCCAAAGATCCCAGTGGACATGGGCGGGCGGATCCTCGATTTGCGTCGGCCGGCCATCGTTCGTCCATCCGCGATCGGCCCAGGTATGCACGCTTTCGACCTTGCCGATCGCCCCCTCGCGAATCAACTTCACACACGTGCGATATGCCGTGTGCGAATGAATCTGCGTTCCCAACTGCGTGACAATGCCCGCGTTCTTCGCCGCCAATCGAAGCTTGCGCGCCTCGTCGATCTCGTGTGTCAGCGGTTTCTGACAGTAAACATGCTTCCTGTGGTTGACTGCCGTCATCGCAATCGGCGCGTGCATATGATCGGGCACGGACACATGGCACGAATCGATGTTCTTGGCTTCCTTGTCGAACAGCTCGCGGAAGTCGTGATAGAGCCGCGCCTTGGGGTACTTCTTTGCCGCTTCCTGGAGCGGACGATCGTCGACGTCGCACAGGGCAACGATCTCGCAATGAGGACTGGCGGCCAACGCGCGAAGATCGGACGCGCCCATCCCCCCGACCCCAATGCCCGCATGACGGACCTTTTCGCCTCGTGACGAGGCGCGGACTATCGCCGGAGTCAACCACGGCAGAGCCGCGCCGGCAACAAGCCCCTTGGTGAAAGTGCGGCGAGTCGTTCGAGGTGTCATGTCGAATTCTCTCCTTTCGGCCGAGATTCTTGTCTTTGCGCGAGAAGAAATGACTTCTGATTAACGCGCAAATCCCACAATCCGTCCGATTCTACCATGACACGACGCCGACCACAAACATGAATCGTCACTTCGGATCTGATGAATGAAGTTTGTCTACTTCTTGCCGAATCGCGTGCCGACCAGGGCGAACAACAAGGTCGCCAACAACACAACGCCGATTGGCTCGGGCGCGGACGCCGCCTCGGCCGGCTGCGGGCCCGAGCTCCAATTCGCCGCCAGAATGGCCGCGTCGGTGGGACCAACCTTCCCGTCGCCGTCGAAATCGCCGTCAGCCCAAAGGACGTCGCTATTCCCCCAACGGCCGGCCAGAATGGCCGCGTCGGCCTCGTCGACGCAAAAGTCGCCGTTCGCGTCGCCTGGTGCGAGCTTCACGATTTGGGCGATCCCCGGCGCGTTGTCGGAATCGGCCACGTAGATACTTCCACCCGCCGCGACGTTTCCGGATACCTCCAGAAGCGAAAACCAGGGCCAACCCGCTCCCCCGGGCACGGCCGCTTGCCGAGGCTCTCCGCCGTTGACTGCTTCGTTCCACACTCCGACGAAGTTGCCGCCCGCGAAGTCGTTGACGTTGAAGACCACGTTCCCCGCGTCATCGACGTCCACGTCGCACCCACCGGAGGTCAAATCGAAGAGAATTTCGGCGTCGTCAATCGTCAAATCGCCCAAGGCAACGTCCGACGCGGAATAGCGGATCATCTTGTTGTCGATCGGAGCGTAGTACTCGTCCAGGTGGCACGTACCGTAATAGAGATTGCCCGCCGCGTCGAAGCCTAGTCCGGCCGAATAGCCGCCGACTTCGGCAACCACGGCGTGCTGATCGGCCCAGGTCGTATCGAGCCGGTAGATGGTGCTTTGCGCCTGCGTCAGTCCGCCCGGATTGGCCGACACATAGGCTTCTCCACCGAAAAACTCCAGATCGAAGTTGCCGCTCAACGTCGTGTAGGCGTCCCACGTGCCTCCGGCATCCACCCGGTAGATGCGATCGTCCGTGTTGTCCCACATCGTGAAGCCGATCCACAGCGAGTCGCCCGACGGGTCGGGTGTCATGAAGCTGTTCCACACGTTGACGTAGCCGCTGCTGGGATCGGTGTGGGCGGCAAAATAGTCCTGGGGCCTGCCCCACGATTGGCCCGACGCCGGGTTGGCTCGGTCGATGATTTCGAGTCCATTCTCCATCGAGAAAACGGCCACACCGTCGCCGAAGAGACAAAATCCATCGATCCATTCATCCGACAGAAGATCGCGCGCCCCGAAGCCGTTGCCGGGCGAGACGATCGCCGACGCGCCGGAGGCGAAGGCAGGAATCGCGAAGAAGACGATCATCGCGGCAAGGATCGAAAAACGCGACGGAATGTTCTGTTTCAAGGGGCGGTGCATGATTATGTCTCCTGAGTAGTCTTGGTCAAACGTTTGTTGGGGTCGAATGCGCGTGGAACGTCTCATGGTCGTACGGCCGTATAGTCGCCTTTCGCTCCGCGAAAGTAGCGTAATACCGAACGATGCTTCCACGAAATGTTTTTCATCTCGCCACTCTAGCGGCAATGCTACCGCGACAAGTGCTTTTCACGACGCTACTTTCGTGGAGCGAAGGGGGACTATCTCGCTTCGCGACGTCACAACGGCGGCACGATTTCGCCGCCCGCTCGCGTGCAGATGGCCGCCAAAACCGTAATGTCGATCGTCTCGGCGAGGAAGCGAACGGTCCCGTCGCCAAAAAGCCCGTGCGCTCCGCCGCCGCCGTGCAAGCTTCGTATTTCGTTCTCGCCTCTTGGCGCTCGGTTGATCGGAAAGGCCTGCTGGAATACGTTCAGTCCGTTGATCCACTGCATGTCTCCGCTCAAACCGTCCTCGGCCACGACGAGCGTGGTCGACGTGCCGTCGGTGATGTCGCCGATCGACACCGGGCTGTCGTACAACATGGTGCCGTTGGCGAAGCCGCTGCCGCTGACGAGCCGCTGGCCGAAAATCCCTCCGTAGTCGCACACGGCCCGGCCGTCGACGTGCATCGACTCGCGCGGATTGGTCGGGCAGACGTACACGGCCAGCACGTGGGCCGCCCCGGCTTTGTTCGCCGGGCTGTCGAAACCCTGGTTCACGTCGAGCATCGCATAAATCGATTCTTGTTCGAGAAACGGAAGCAACAGGGCCGACCAGGCCAACTGCCGGCCGCCTCGCACGAAACTGCGATGCTCGACGCACCCGGGCGGAAAGGTCCCGTAACCGTCGTGGTAGTGCAGCAATCCGACGCCGACCTGGCGAAGATTGTTGGCGCACGCGATCCGTCGAGCCGCCTCGCGCGCCGCCTGCACGGCCGGCAATAGCAGCGCGACGAGCGTGCCGAGAATCGCGGTCACCACGAGCAGCTCCACCAAGGTGAACGCCGACCGATCCGACCGAGGCCGTGGATTCCGCGATGACGTTCTCATGCGAATACTCCGGACATCGAAAACGCAACCTTTCATCCGAGAACGTGTTTCGGACTTCAGCCTGGGGACTTGTTTCAATCGCCACCGCCGACTTGCCCGTGTTGTCACGAGACGGTTCTTCAATGCAAAAACACCGGCGAAACGTCGCTCGCGCTGAAACATCCCGCGCGGTCAGCCGTTAGCCGACGACAACAGCGCGAGAACGGACACCAACGGGCATTTGGCCTTCGAAAGCAGACACAACACGTTCAAGCGGCCTTTACCGCCATGGCGACGCGTTCGTTCCCCGCGAACGAATCGCACACATAACGTGCGTGGTAGGTCTTCTGACTCCAGAACTCTGACTCGCCGGCCTTCTCGTCGTACTCGTCGCAACGAG
>DOEZ01000255.1 GCA_003532715.1 Planctomycetaceae bacterium | reverse complement strand
GCACGTCGCCGATTTCGGGCGCGGCGGGGACGCGGCGCGGCGCCCTCGCCGGAGGCGGCGTCGAATCGGCTGCAACGGTTGGCCCGCCTTCCGCCGGGGCCGGCGTGCTTTCCGAAGCCGCCGGCATGTCCATGCTCAACGTATCGACGCTCATCGAATGGAGATCGACAGCCGGAGTCTTGTTGTCGTCCGCTTTTTTCGCCGCGGTCTCGTCTGAACGTGCGGCCGACGCATCGCTAGCGGCGGNNATCCATTCCGCCCGCCGGGCCTCCGGCAAAGCGTCGAACCACGCCTCCTCGAAGGCCAGTGGGCGGGCGTCGCCGATTTGCTTCGCCAGACCCTCGCTAAGTCGGAACGCGCCCACCGTCACCTGTTCGGCCGACGATTCCCGCCCACCGTAGGGCATCGGCGGGTTGGCGTGGTCGTCGGCCTTGGAAAAACGGCTCGAATCGATGGGCGAATCGCTCCATTTCTTATTGTAGCGGTAGGTCGTCACCGTCTCGGTGCCGCCGCCCATTTTGGTCTTGGTCTCTGATTCCTTCTCCTCCACCCATTGGTACATCTCGACAATCCGCCGCAAGCGGATGGCGTTGACGGCCACGGCGAACTCCTCGTCGCGGAGGGTTTCGTCGGTAACGGCCTCGCCGGTCAACCAGACAAGCCGCCCTTCCATGCCGGGATCGATCCGATCGGCGCGATCCAGGGCCGCGACGCCGGCCCGGCCCTCCTTCATCGCCCGGGCGCGATCGACCGAACGGCTCTCGTTCCAGAAGAGCAGGGGAAACGCGGCCAGAAACAGGAGAACGCCAATGAGCACGCCGCCGATCGACCCGCCGAGCCGACTTCCCCAAGAACGCTGCGTGACCGTGCTGAAGCTGTTGTCGCTCATGATCAATCTCTCCCGTCGCGAGCCGAATCTGGGTTTCTACGTCCGCCCGCGCGATCACCTCGCGCCATGACGGAACAATTTGCAGATCGAGTCTAATCGGGTGCGGTAGTCTCCGCAACGCCCCCCGAGCGACTGGGGCGTCCCGCGCGGTGTGGTTGTTCACGTCTGTCCGGCACCCGCCGTTTTCTGGAAACGGCGAGTCTCCGCCGTGCGGCGGCGGGCGATTGCCCACGGCAAGAAAACCACTCCAGGCCGGCTTGACTGTGTACACGCGTATATTGTACAATTGTCCAGACGTGACATAACAGACCGGGGCATATTCCCAATATAGGGGGATTCGTCATGGAATCCTTCGATCAGTTGACCGAGCGGCAGCGAGACGTCTACGACTTCATTCGCGAGAAGATCCGAGCCCGAGGCTACGGGCCGACGGTCCGCGAAATCGGCGACCGGTTCGAGATTCGCTCGCCCAACGGCGTCGTCTGCCATCTCAAAGCGCTCGAGAAGAAGGGGCTCATCAGTCGCGAGGCGAACCGTTCGCGGGCCATCCAGTTGTCCGGCGATCCGCTGGGCGGTCGCGGCTTGCCGCTTGCCGGCCGCATCGCCGCCGGCGTGTTGCACGAGGCGATTGAGCAAGACGAACAACTCGACCTGGGCCAGATGTTCGATACCGAGGACAGCAAGATCTTCGCGTTGGAAGTGAGCGGCGATTCGATGATCGAGGACCAAATCGCCGACGGCGACTACGTGATCATCCGCCGCCAGGCGACCGCGCGCAAGGGCCAAACGGTCGTCGCCCTGACCGACGAGGGCGAAGCCACGCTCAAACGGTGGTTCCCCGAAAAAAACCGCATCCGCCTCGAACCGGCCAATGCGTCGATGAAGCCGATCTACGTGAAAAACGCCAAAATCCTCGGCGTGTTGGTCGGAGTTGTGCGACAGGTGGAGTAGAGGTTTTTGGGCGGGAATTCGCCTCTTCTTCACAACATCGGGCCGTGAACGAGAGTTCAACCAATATGGGGACGTTGACTTCGTGGCCCAGGGCGACGCAATGGGGAATAGGCATCCATAGATGCGAACACACTGAGAATAGGGCAAGTTGGGCATTGTTTGGCCCTTTCAGGGCGGTCGTTTTCATTGACACCCCGTTCCCAGGGCGTTGCCCTGGGCTACTGAGTTACAGCCTTTCAGGCTTGGCGTCGCGGAGCGAACGATACTGAGCCACGGCCGTTCACGCTTGGAGTGGGGAAGCGAGCGTCAACAAAAAACGCACCCCTCGGCGTCTCCGCGTCTCGGCGGTTCGACTCACCCAACGGCCGGCCTCTCCAGCCGGGGGAGCTTGATTTCCGCTGCTGATTGACCGAAACTGGAGCCATCGCGTTTTTCCCCGTTTCCCCCTTCCCCCGTTTTCCGAATCGTCCATTCGGTCACTGGCTCAACGTATTTCCTTCGAGGTTTCCATGTCCACTCCACTCACCGCGGCCGAGATGCTCGACCGGGAATTTCTGACGTTTCGCGCCAAGCTCGTCGACTTGGCCGCCGCGCTCGATCGGATCGATCGGGCCGAAGGATCGGTCGACGCCGATCCCCGAATCGACCAACTACGTCGCGGGCTCGAATTGCTCGCCTCGCCCGGCGACCGTCGAGCCGAACGGATGCAAATGGCCTTCTCCTTGCCCGATGAACCGACTGTCGCGGGAGGACTCTCGTCATGAACTTCATCGATCCCCACATTCACATCGCGTCGCGGACGACCGACGACTTGGCCACGATGGCCCGCATGGGCTGCCTCGTGGTGGCCGAGCCGGCTTTTTGGATGGGCTACGACCGCAGCGGCGTGAACAGCTTCTTTGACTACTTCCGCCAACTGACCGAGTGGGAGCCGAAGCGGTGCGCGAATTTCGGCATCCGGCACTACGCCTGGATGGGCATCAACGCCAAGGAGGCCGAGAACGTCGGCTTCGCTCGCGAGGTCATCGCCGAACTGCCCGCCTTCCTCGATCGGCCGACCGTGTTGGGCGTGGGCGAGATCGGGCTGCACAAATGCACGAAGAACGAACTGGCAACGCTCGAAGGGCTCGTCGATCTGGCCCTGTCGCGCGGCGAGCAGATGCTCTTCCACACCCCGCACCTCGAAGACAAGTACAAAGGCACGAGGATGATCCTCGACCTGTTGGCGGGCGATTCGCGGACCGATCGGTCGCGCGTGTGCATCGACCATTGCGAAGAGCACACGATCGGCCTCGCACTGGCGGCCGGTTACTGGGCCGGGCTGACGCTCTACCCGACCACGAAGGTCACGCCCGAACGAGCGGTCGATATGATCGAGATGTACGGCCCGGACCGGATTCTGGTCAATTCATCGGCCGACTGGGGCCCGTCGAATCCGTTTGCCGTGCCCGACTTCATGTTTACGATGCGCCGCCGAGGCCACGACGAGGCGGCGATCCGCCGGATCGTTTATGAGAACCCGCTGGAGTTCCTGCGGCAGAGCCGGCATTTCGATTTTGTCTGACGATTGGAGATAGGAGATAGGGAAAGCTCACGCCTCACACCAACCCGAAGCGCAAGCGAGAGGAATTTGCAGCGATTGTTCACCGCCGAGGCACGGAGACGCCGAGACGTTTGACTCACGCCGCGGTCGGCAGGGGTGGGCGATCCATCTCGTGTTGTGAATGGGCAATCGATTCAACATGGTGGGTGGCAGGGGTGGCTTGTCCACCCCTGGGATTCAGGTTGTCTTCATGTTCAATCAACCGGGTAGCACCTCAGATAGTTTGCCTATCGGTGCGGCGCAGACGCAAGAGGAACCTGCTCAACGGACGCCTCTTGTGCCTTCGGCACCCCGATTGCAAGGGGCTACCCGCTGCTCGCTCATTCTTCGCGTCTCTGCGTCGTGGCGTCTTTGCGTTAAAAAGCAGGGCCAGCAAGAATGGGCAAGCCATCCATGCCAGGCAATCGAGCCGTTGCCCTAAAGCATGCCGCCCACGCGCCCGCCTTGCGTCGGCGGAGTCTCCGGAGTTCGTGGAACGAACGGGGTTCTGGGCATCGGCAGCCCGTTGCCTTCGCGGCGAACCTTGCGGAGTTCTTCGAACCATCGCCCGACCGAATCATGCGTTTCCGGCGTCTGGGTTATCACCAGAAGCTGCGTTCCCCGAACCCGAAACGGCTCGATACGGCCTTCGCCGCCGTATGTCTCCCACCGGTGGTAGTGAACGTTCGACGTGAGCATTCGTTCAAGCGACGCGACGCCGGCCGAACGTGGTTGAATGTTCTGGGGCGCCGCACTCATACCTTCCATGGTGATCGACGGGTCCGCGTCCGGCGTCGATGCGTCTTGTGGAGCGATCTGGTTTGCCGACTCCGTTTCGGGAGACGGCGGGGGAACCGGGCTGTTGTTGCCCGCCACGAGGTCGGTCACGTTGTAGACTTGGACAGTTTCCGGATAATGGGCGTCCTCGTACGAAGTGATCAATAGAATGTCGTCGTCGATCCACCACATCATCTCGTGTTCTGCAAGAATCCGCGCCAGCGCGACTCGCACCGAAACGTCCGACGCATCACCCGAAATCGGCAGGGTGGCGTCGATGTCCATCTCCTCCAGTCTCCGATGGTCGAGAATCACGGGAATTCCCAGCAGGTCTTCGAGATGTCGCGCGAGTTCGCCCAGCGGAACCTGGTCGAAATGGAAGCTGATCTTCTTCGCCAGCGCGCGCATGATGGGCCGTTCGTCCTCGGTGGATTTCGGCGGCCTCGGCTCCGTCGCCTCGATCGCCTTGGCACGCTCCTGCCGTTTGACCGGGTCGGACGGTTCGACCGGCAGATGCGCTCGCAACATGGCCAGGAAGCCCTTCAGCTCGTCGTGGACCTCGATCTTATTCCACACGACAATCACTTGCAGATAATCGGCCTCGTAGTGGGAGATGTCTCCCTCGCCGCCGTACTCTTGCCACGTCGTGTACCGGACGTTGCTGGTCAGGAGGCGAATCAACGGTTGGAAGTCGAAGTCATACGCGCCGTCTTCACGGTATACCGTGACCAGATCGGACACGTCGTAGATTCGGGTTATGCGATGATTCAAGACCTCCTCTTGGGTCGTGATCGTCAGGGCCTCGTCCTCGATAAGCCAGCCGAGTTCGTACTCTTGGAGAAGACGTCGAAGCATCGTGGCGGCACTCATGCCGCGAGTCGAGAAGCTCAACGGCTCTTCATCGTCGAGGTCAAGGTCGGCGATGGCCCAACGCTTCAGAACGACGGGGATCCCCAGGCGCTCGCCCAGTTCGCGGGCGAAGGCGGCGAGCGGCACGTCGGTTATCTCGACGCGGACGCGCGACTGCAAGATTCGGCGGATTCGGTCTTCGGGCGTTTCGGCCGTGGCGTCCTCGGCCGACGGCGGGTTTTCGAGGACGGTCAGGATCGGCGGGGCCGGTTTGTCGGGCTCGGCCGACTCGGCCCGGCACAAAACGCCCGCGACGCAAGCGACGCCGCACAAGAGGACGATTGCCGTTGAACGTTGTGTGAAAACGCGCATGATTGCCTCCTCTCGTGGTCTTTTCGCTACTTTCGCGGAGCGAAAGGCGACTATGTCGGCTCGTCCATTGTCAGTGGGTAGCACCGATAGCTTGCCTATCGGTGCGGCGCGGCCGCAAGAGGCGCTTGCTCAACGGACGCCTCTTGTGCCTTCGGCACCCCGATTGCGAGCAATCGGGGCTACCCGCTTGTCCACCCCTGGGGTTCAGGTTGTGTTCATGTTGAGACAGGTGCGGTGGGGCGATTGCAGCAGGTCTTTCCGTGGAATTCACAACTTTCCGACAAGACCTGCTGCAATCGCCCCACCCTACGGTCGTTTCCGCAACAGAAGCTATTTCAGCGCCCGACTCGGACGCTATTTCCGGGGGCCTCACCGTAGGGGCGGATGTCCGAAGCCCGATGGTGGATATCCGACGGATTTGTTTTCACGTTTTTCGCGAACGATGGTTCGCGACCACTCGCGGTGGGCGATCGTCGGCTTGGGCATTGGCAGCCCGTTGCCTTCGCGGCGGATTCTTCGGAGTTCGCCGAGCAGTTTCTCGACGCCGTCGTGAACCGTGCGGTCCTGGGTAATGACCAAAACACGCATGCCTGCTCTGTCATAGCAATCGATAAGTCCCTCACCGCCGTACTCTTGCCACGTATCGTACTTGACGGTGCTGGTGATCAGATCGATCAGCTCGCCGAGACCAAAGTCGTGCCGCGCGGGCCGGCTCCCCGAGCGATCGGCGACATCTTTCGGGGGCGCCTCTTGCCCGTTCGAGGTCGCCATCGGAGGCGGGATCACCGTTTCCTTGCCCAGCAGCAAGTCAGCCACGTCGTAAACGCGAGTGTAACGTTGGCATGACGCATCGTCGGCCGTGGTTATCATCAAGCAACCGTCGTCGATAGTCCACGCCAATTCGTGTTCGAACAACGCCAGATTCAAGAGGGCGCGGGCCGAGATGCCCGAGACTTCGACCGTCATGGGCAGATCGGTCCCTATGTCGAACTCTTCCAATGCGCGCATTCTTAGACGCACTCGCACGCCGAGCAGTTCCTCGATATGCCGAGCGAATTCACCGAGCGTGGTTTCGCCGATCGGCGCGGTTACAACTTTCGACAACGCCCGGCGGACGGCCGCCTCTGCCGGATCGACGCGCGGCTCGCGTGGAATCACTTCCTTGACAAGTTGAGCATCCTTGAGCCAAACGTCGCCGGCCGGCTTGTCGGGGATATGCGAGCGAAGATCGGCCAAGAGGACTTCGAGTTGTTCGTGGACCTGTGCCGTGTTCGTGACGACAAGTATCTGCAATCGGTCGGCCTTGTAAGCGTCGATAAGTCCCTCGCCGCCGTGATCCTGCCACGTATCCATTTTGATCGTGCCGGTAAGCACGTCGATCAAGGGAAGAAACTTGAAATCGTACGTGCCATCGTCGCCGTACACCGTCACCAGATCGCGCACGTCGTAGACGCGCGTCACGCGACAACACTCGGCATCTTCTTGCGTCGTGATCGTCAGAACCTCGTTCTCGACGAGCCATGCCAGTTCGTTCTCGTCGAGCAGTTGCCGAAGCATCGTGCGTACGCGCATGTTCGGGGTCGCGAAGCTCAACGGAAGATCGCCGTCGATGTCGTACTCCTGGAGGGCCCGGCGGTTCAGCACGACGGGAATACCCAACCGCTCGCCCAATTCGCGGGCGAATTCGGCGAGCGTTACGCCGTCCATCTTCACCCGGACGCGTGATTCCAACGCGCGGCCGATTCGGTCTTCGGGGTTTTCGAGCTTCGACTTGTCGGGCGAGGGCGCACGCTCGACGATCTCGACAAACGGCGCGGGCTTGTCGTCGGGCGATGGCGACGCGGATGGTTTCGGATCGTCCGAGAACGGATCGCCCGCCGCGCGAGCCGACGGCCGATGGAAAACGAACAGGGCTCCGGCAAGAACGCCGGTGAGCGCGATGGCCGCCGGCAGCCAAGACGTGGGATACCTCATGAATGCCTCCTCCCATGGTCAGAAAGAACGTTCCGAAAAGACGCCCCGATTCTACACCCCCGAGGGGGCCGACGCAACCTTTTTCCGGGCTGGGACGGAGTGGGGCGTCGTGGGCGTTTTGTCACAGCCGAGGGGGGCTATGCTACGGGGCTTCACAGGCAGGCAGGGTGGGGCGATTGCAGCAAGTTTTGCCGTGAAATTCATGCCTTTCCGACAGGGCTTGCTGCAATCGCCCCACCCTACGTTCGCGAGCATTCCCCGCGTCCTTGCGTCATGGCGTCTTTGCGTTAAGAGGCGGCGTTGATCGGCGGATCGTTGGCCGAGGTCTGCTCGGCCGCCGGCTTCTCGACGCTTGTCGCCTCGCCGCTCGACTCCTCGCCGGCTGGCGGCGTCGGCCGCGTCTTCTTTGCGTGACTTCCGGTCCAAACCAAATTGCCGGACCGGGTTGTCGTCAGTCGGCCGGTGAGAACGGCGAACTGGACCACCCACATCAATGACAGAATCATCCCCACAGCGCCGACATAGAGATTCCAACCTCCGAACCCCCACACCATCCAGCCCAGAAGTAGGACCGTTCCCAGAACCATGGCGATGCCCGACAAGAAGAGTTTGCCGCGGATTTTCTTACGAAGGCGGTTCTGGGTGTGGGCCGTGATGGCCGAGCTGGCCGAAGCCATGGCCAATTCTCGCATGGCGGCCAGCGTGCTCATGCTTTCGAGGGCCGCGCGACGTTTCGGGGCCGGTTTCTTCTGGGAAGCCTCGTCTTGCTTCTCGGCGTCTTCCGGCATTCGGTAGGGGTGATTGGCACCGAGGTAAGCCTGTCGGCTGACGGCCGCCGGTTGGATCTCATCCAGGCTTGGCAACTCTTCCGGCGGAATCTCCGCAATTCCTTGCAGTCGCCGCATCAGATTGGCCATGTACTCGTCGATCGATTCTCCCTCTTCGTCGTCGGCTCGCGTCTCGGGTTTGCCTCGGCGCGCGGCCTTTGGCGTCTCGTCGTGGGTCGACGAGCCTTCATCGCGGCCCAAGATCGAGACGTCGCCCATGCCGAGCGCGTCGGTCGGCTCGCGTGTCGGGGTGGAAGCATTGGATCGAGCCCCCGCGCCGCGCCGGTCGGACAAAGCGGCGTCGGACGGCTCGGCCGCCGGCGCGCGTTGCCGTCCAAGTCGAGCTTCACGGGCGTCCAGTTCACCGTGCCACTCGGTCAAACGCGCCTCGATCTCCTGGTGCTTGGCTTCCCACCGTTTTCGCTTCGCCTGGAATTCGCGCTCTTGCCGTCGCCATTGCTCCTGGCGGGCTTCGGCCTCTTGCTCCCACTGAAGCAGCTTCTTCTCGAATTCCGACTGCCGGACGTCCAGATCGGCCCGACCGGCATCGAGTTGCCGGCGGTCTTCGTCGATTTCCACCTCGCGCTGTTGGAAGTGCTTCTGGCTCTCCTCCAGAACCTCGTGCTGGGTTTGCAGTTGGGCGTCCTTCTGGGAGTAGGACTGAAGCTCGGCCTGCAACTGCCCGATTTGTTCGCGTGCCTGGCGAAGCTGGTCAAGAAGCCGTNNGGCGAGTCAATGTTAGCTTCTGGCTGAACTTAGTCGGATCGGCGTATTCTTGGAATTCTTGAGTCTGGGGGGGTTGCGGAGAAGAAGGCGACCCGGTAACTTCCAGGATTTCCAAATCGACGGGCCCCGCGCCCAGTCGATCGCCGGGCGCTAATTCGGCGTCGGAAAAGGCCGTCCCGTTGAGCCTTGTGTCTTCGCTCCACCGTCGCACGACCGTTGCGTGCGCGCCGCGAATGACGAGGCAATGAACCGGGTCAACGCCTTGGTTGTCGAGCCGAAGCGTGCATCGCGGGTCGGAGCCGATGGTGCATTTGGGCGATTGCAGGCGGACGATTTCGCCGTCGCAGTCCGCTCCGTACACGCGGAGAACGAGCGGTCCCGACTCGGCGCGAGGATCCGAGCCGGCGTCGAAACCCGACTGCGGATGGTCGTTGATTTGAATCATGATGTTCCACCTGTTCGTGCGAGAACCAGCCAGAGGATCGAAAGTCCGGCGATGCGACCCCCTGATTCGCGTCGGTCGGCGGCGACACCCGGAATCGGCCCCTTATAGGGGGCGACGGGTGGTGTCGGCCTGGACTGGCTGCCGGTAAGTCCTCTCACCCATTTAGCTTACGATTGCCGATCCGTCAAAACGACGCTACTCGGCTTTGGACCGTTCCCGCGAAGAACGGGAAAAACGGCTGTATATCCTTGCCGGTTTTGACGATTATCCGATAGCGGAAACGGGACGGCTCCCGCGAGGCGGGCACTCGACGATTTGCGGCCCGCGTAAGTGTCCGGGAATCGCGGACGGTCCCATGCCGGACGAACGGTTCGCCGGTCGTTGCGGATGTGCCATAAGTTCTTGATCCATCAAAGATTGCGAACTTGCGGGACACTTGGGCGGCGTGCGAAAACGGTTTGGCGTTTTTTTCCCGCACAATTCGGCGTCGCGTACTATAGTTTGGTTGGTGATGTGAGCGACTCAATCCGACCGTGTCTCATCCTCACGGTCGTTTTTGTCGTTCTGAAACGTGAACAGAATTCCAGAAGAGGAGTTCGCCGAAGGCTCATCTGAAGGGGGGCGGTCCTTCAGCGCAGCCAGGGTCGGACACCAAGGTGAATGTGATGTCCCGCAAAGAAGCGATCCTGAACCTCCGCGAAGTGTTGATCAAGCGGCGCGACGCGCTGCGCCGAGTTCTCGCCGGCGACCTAAGTTCGCTCAAGGAACTCAGGGGCCAGGCGTCGGGTGACGTGGTGGACGCGGCTCTCGATTCGGTCCACGACGAAATCAGTTCGCAGCTTGCCCAGGTCGAGAGCCAGGAGTTGGCGCGAACGGAAAACGCGCTGGAGCGGATGCGCGACGGGCACTATGGCATCTGCGAGGGCTGCAACACCAACATCCCCATGGCGCGGCTCAATGCATTGCCGTACGCCACGTACTGCATCAAGTGCCAGCGCGAGGTCGAACGAAGCGGTTCGACGAATGATTCGGAAGCGGACTGGGGCCGCCTGCTGGATGCGCACTCCGACGAACACGACGTCTCGCTCAACGACATGGAACTCGACCTCTCCTGAGGCTTGATTTCCAGGTGTCGCCGCCGTAGACTCGTTTTAGGTGCGTCTGGCGGGGCCGGTATCGCCGGATCACGCTGGACCGGCCATTGGCCTCGATCCACCCCCCTTTTTATGTGGGCCGACTGAGTTATGCCCGTACTCTCCCGCGCGCGGATTCGCCCCGCACTGTCGATGGCGCTGCTTCTGTGTCTGATCGCCTTGCCGGCGGTTCCCGTTGGGGCCCAGGCCCCCGTCTCGTCGGTGTCGCAGAGCCGAGGGATGATCTCGGAGGAGGCCCAGGCCGAGCTTTATGGGCAGCTCGAGGCGCAGAGCGAGCTGCTCCGCCGCCAGTCCCAGGTCATCAAAACGGTCGCCAAGCTGATCGGTCCGACGGTCGTTCACATTGAAGCCGACGTTTCCAATCCTCGAACGCTTCAGCATGGTCAAGGCGGGCAAATCGAGGAAGCGGGCTCAGGCGTCATCATCAAGCGGAAGGGCCGGTACTACGTCCTGACCAATCGGCACGTGGTACGCGGCGCCATCCCCGAAGGCATCCGCATCGTGCTGGCCGACCGACGGTTGCTGCATCCGATTCCGACCCGGTTGTGGGAAGACGCGGAAACCGACGTGGCCGTGATGGAGATCGAAGGGCCGCACCTGATCGACGCGCGGATCGGCGACAGCGACGCCTTGGAAATTGGCGACTTCGTCCTGGCGGTCGGCAGTCCGTTCGGCCTGAGCCACTCGGTCACCTTCGGCATTGTCAGCGCGAAGAACCGCCGCGCGTTGCAGTTGGGCGGCACGGGCGTCAAGTTCCAGGACTTCATCCAGACCGACGCCGCGATCAATCCGGGCAACAGCGGCGGCCCGTTGATCAACCTGCGAGGCGAGATCGTCGGCATCAACACGGCCATCGCCAGCAATTCGGGCGGAAGCGAGGGAATCGGATTCGCCATCCCCATCAAGATGTTCATGCAGATTGCCGGCCAGTTGATCGACCACGGCAAAGTCGATCGGGCGTTTCTAGGCGTCACGATCGAGCGGACTTTCGACGCGGCGCTGGCCAAGCGAATGGGCCTGCCTCGGCCCATGGGGGCGCTGATCAAGGGCATCACCCAAGGCTCGCCGGCCGGCGAGGCCAAGCTGCAAGCGGGGGACGTCATCCTGGCCTACGAAGGCATTCCCGTCGCCGACGACAACCACCTGGTCAACCTGATCAGCTTCAGCCCAATCGGCAAGGAAGTCTCAATGGTCGTCTTCCGGGACCGTGAGGAAATCACGCTGACGGCGAAACTCGACGCCATGCAGAACTTCAATCTCGAGCCGTGAGCCCGGCGTTACGGCCCGGTCGATTCCGGGATCTTTCGAAGCAATTCGAGCAAGGCGTGCAAGATCGTCAGCGGGTGCGGTGGGCAGCCCGGCACGAATAGATCGACGGGCAGCAACGTCGCCGCGCCGTTGTGAACCTCGGGATGATCCGCGTAGGGACCGCCCGAAATCGCGCATGCTCCCACGACGATCACCAATTTCGGCCGCCCGACGGCGTCGTAGGTTGCTTGCAGGGCGTGACGCATGTTTTCGGGCACCGGGCCGGTAATCAACAGCCCGTCGGCGTGGCGCGGCGAGGCGACAAACTGGATGCCGAACCGGCCCAGATCCCACGCCGGCGTCCCCAACACGTTCGTATCGGCTTCGCACGCATTGCACCCTCCGGCGCTGACCTGCCGGAGTCTGAGCGATCGCCCGAAGAGACGCCGAGACTCCTCGCCCAGCTCGACCGCCGCGCGTTCGGCCGCGTCGCGAACGACGAGATCCTCGCGTCGCGACGCCGCCATCCGGTAGTCTCGCGAAAAGACGATCGCCCCCGCGTCGCAAACCGCTTCGCACGCCCGGCAGAACAGACAGCGTCCGGTGTCGATTCGAACGTCGTGCCCGGCCGAGCCGAAGCCGACCGCGCCGGTGGGGCAAACCTCGACGCATCGGCCACATTCGGGCGTGCATCGGCTCGCCTCGATCGTGGGCCGGCCGGCGAATCGCTCGGGCAGTTCGGGGGGCGGCCCCGCCGGATATCGCATTGTGCGATGTCCTTGTTTCCATCGGGCCAGCAGCACGTCGAACATGGTTTTCCTCGCCTTACAGATCGTGACCGCAGTAGGAGAGATTGAAGCTCTTGTTGCACAGCGGGAAGTCGGAAATCTCCTGGTTTCGCAACGCCATGGCCAGGCCGAACCAGTTGTGAAACGAAGGATCGACCACCTTGTACGAGGCGAAGCGGCCATCGCCGTCGGTCAGGGCCACGTGACAGATCTCGCCTCGCCAACCCTCGATCAGCGTCACGGCGGCTCGGTTCGCGGCCAGGGGACCGGCCGACGGCGCGATCACGCGTCCCCCGGGAAGCGCGTCGAGTTGCTCGCGAATGAACGCCAACGACCGCTTCACTTCGCTCCATCGGACGTAAGCTCGCGCGAAGACGTCGCCCGTGTTCCACGTCGAGATCGGGATGTGGGTGAAGCGGTAGATTCCGTAGGGGAAATCGTCGCGGACGTCGCGCGGCGCGCCGCATGCCCTTGCCGCCACCCCCACCAGGCCGAGTTGCCTGCACACGTCCAACGGCACCACGCCGACGCCGTCGAAGCGGGCCATCACCGACGGCGTGTTCCACATCAACTCGACCGCGCTGCGCGCGTCGCTCGCGACCAGGTCCAAGCGCCGGCGAAGCTCCTCGACCACGCGGGCATCCAGGTCGAAAGCGACGCCGCCGGGGCGAATCATGCCGCGGCCGAAACGGTTGCCGCACAGCATGGCCGTCAGGTTGAGCACGTCGCCGCGGATGCGTCCGCAGTAGGCCATGGTCGGCAGAAAACCGACGTCGCCCGCCATTGCGCCGAGATCGCCGATATGGTTGGCCACGCGTTCCAATTCCAGGGTCACCCCGCGGAGAAACTGCCCCCGAGCCGGAACGCGCGTCGCGCTGACGGCCTCGACGGCGCGGCAATAGGCGGTGGC
This sequence comes from Planctomycetaceae bacterium, assembly GCA_003532715.1. Taxonomy (GTDB): domain Bacteria; phylum Planctomycetota; class Planctomycetia; order Pirellulales; family Thermoguttaceae; genus UBA11386. The sequence continues at coordinate 776 of DOEZ01000255.1, read as the reverse complement.
GTGGCCGGCCGTGCTGTCGCCGGCCAGTGTTTCCATGTAGTGGATGGCTCGCGGCGTGGGGCCGCCGACCATCGCCCGCTCCACTCCGCGATGCTGGTAGCCCAACGCGATTTCGAGGTGGTAGACCGTTTCGCCGTGGCACTGGAAGCGGAAGTGGCCTGGCTCGATGATGCCCGCGTGGACCGGCCCGACGGCGACTTCGTGGACCTCGTCGCCTTCCATCTGGAAGAACTCGGTGGCGCCATCGTGCGCGACGGCGGGAGCCGCTTCTCGGCGCGCCCCCATTCCGCGAACCGGTTTGAGCCAGGGATGGCCGATCGGCCGAACGTTCCATTGCTCGAAAATCTCGCGCTCGTGGAGGTGGGCTTGAGGGCATTCGGGGGTGATGGCCGGATACTCGTCGCGAACCTCGGCCGATGCGATCGCCACATCGCCTTGGTCGGCGCGCGATAGCGCGGCCAAGAGCCGCAAGCAGCCCGAGTCGGCGGGAAAGGCGAACAGGGCCGAAAGCCGAGCCCCGGCCGCCACGCCGTCGATGACCTCCTGGCGGAACGTCTCGATCGGCAACACCGGACAGTCGGCGATCGCGAAGGCGTGGCCGTTCGGGATGGCAAGGGTTCGGGTCGTGGACATCAGTTGGCTCCCAAGACGGCGGCCGCCTCGCGCAGCAGGTCCGCGAGTCGCGGCGGCAGGTAGACTCCCAAAACCAAGACGCCCAGCCCGAGCGCCAATACCGGCGCGATGGACCAGAGCGGCTCGCGTCGAGCGGTCGGGTC
>DOEZ01000686.1 GCA_003532715.1 Planctomycetaceae bacterium | reverse complement strand
ACACTTATTTAGTCTATTGGGGGGTATGAATTAAATAGGACGGCGAAGAGGGTTCGTGTCTGGCGGCCCATGGTAGCCGGTTCATCTTCCTTCGGAAAGGTTATTCTATTATTGTAGGTTTTTCCAACGACCACGGCGAAGTGTGGTTAAAATGAGGGGTGCTGGCGATGGTGCTACGGTTTGGTCGGTGGTAGGGTGCGTCTGGACGCACCAAGCAAACTGCGGTTATTAACAGGCCATGGTGCGTCACGACGCACCCTACGGTCTTCTGGAACGTGTCTTTTTTGATGTGAAGAAACTCGCAATGGCAATCAATATGGCGGTCATCCCCGTCGCGGGACGTGGAACACGGCTGTTGCCGGTCGCAAAGAGTCAACCCAAGGAGATGCTGCCCGTCGGACGCAAGCCGGTCGTGCAGTACGTCGTCGAGGAATTGGCCCGGTGCGGACTGGGGCGACTGCTGTTCGTCACCGGCCCCGGCAAAACGGCCATCGAGAACCACTTCGACATCGACGCCGAACTGATCGACCATCTGCGAGCGACCGGCAAGGAGGAGCTTCTCGAGGAATTGGCCTTCGAACGGGCCGATCTCGAGTACTTCTACACCCGCCAACGCCGCCAACTCGGCCTGGGCCATGCCGTGCTCTGCGCCAAGGCGGTCGTCGGCCGGGAGCCGTTTGTCGTCGCTCTGGGCGACTCGATTATCGGGCTCAACGCGCAGAGCCGGGTGGTCCGGGTCATGATCGACCAATTCGAGGAGTCGGGCGCCGACGCCGTGATCGCCTTGGAGGAAGTCCCCGACGAGGACGTTGTCCGTTACGGCATCGCCGTGCCGCGCGGCGCGGCGGCCGAGGTGTTCGAGTTGGCCGACATCGTAGAGAAACCCGACGTTGGCGAAGTAAACAGCAATCTGGCGGTTGCCGCGCGCTACGTGCTGAGTCCGCGAATCTTCGATTGCCTCGAAAACACGCCCCCCGACCGGCGCGGCGAGATTCAGTTGACCGACGCCATTCGGATGCTCATTCAACAGGGACGCCGCGTGCTGGGAGTCCGGCTTTCACGCAGTCAGACTCGGTTCGACATCGGCAATTTTGGAAGCTACTTCGAGGCCTTTGTCGATTTCGCCCTGGCCGATCCGCAGTACGGCGAGGCACTGCAAGCGCATCTTCGTCGAAAGCTCGCGCTGGACGCCGAAGCCGGAAGCGAGGCCGAGCCATGCGGTTGATCCGTAAGAGGGCGTATGCGCGCGCCGGGCTGATCGGCAATCCGTCGGACGGCTATTTCGGCAAGACCATCGCCCTGACCATACCCCAGTTTCGCGCCGAGGTGGCGCTTTACGACTGGGACCAACTCGAACTCGTTTGGAGCGAGAACGACCAAACCCGTTTTCGCTCGATCGACGAGTTGGTCAGCGACGTCCGGCTGCACGGCTACTACGGCGGGATTCGGTAGGTGCGAGCCACGATCAAGAAGTTCGCTGACTACTGTCGCGGTCGCGGCATTCGACTCCACGACGACAATTTCTCGGTCCGCTACGAAAGCAACATTCCGCGTTTGGTCGGGCTTGCCGGCTCCAGTGCGATCATCGTCGCCACGCTGCGATGTCTCATGGAGTTCTACGACGTGGCCATTCCGCTCGAGGTGCAGCCGTCGCTGGCCTTGGCGGTCGAGACTCAGGAGTTGGGCATATCGGCCGGACTGCAAGACCGCGTGGCCCAGGTCCACGAGGGACTCGTCTACATGGATTTCGCCCGCGACCGAATGCACGAGGTCAACGGCTTGGCGTGCGGCGTGTACGAACCGCTCGACCCGGCGCTGCTGCCGTTGCTCTACGTGGCCTATTGCGCCGACGTGAGCAATCCGACCGAAGCGATGCACAACAACCTCCGGGCACGGTTCGAGCAGGGCGAGCCGGCCGTGATCGACGCGATGAAACAATTGGCCCAATTGACCGTCGAGGCACGCGAAGCCTTGCTCGCGGGCCGCCCGGAGTTGCTCGGCCCCATGATGGATCGGAACTTCGATCTGCGGCGGTCGATCTGTCGCTTGCCGGCCGGGCAGGTCGATATGGTGTTGGCCGCGCGGCGTGTTGGCGCGACAGCCAAATTCGCCGGTTCCGGCGGCGCGGTCGTCGGCACGTACGCCGATGCCCCGATGTTGGAAGAGCTAACCCGCGAACTGGAAGCGGTCGGCTGCCGCGTGATCATCCCACAAACACCGAATAATTCGAAATAGTCTCGCACGGAGACACAAAAGCACAAAGACGTCGTGGAGAATCTCTCCTCCGTGCCTTCGTGGCTTTGTGCGAGAATGAAAGACAGCGGAGACAACCTACTCGATGACAAAACGAGCGTTGATAACCGGAATCACTGGACAGGACGGCGCCTATCTGGCCGATTTCCTCCTCGGCAAGGGATACGAAGTCCACGGCATGGTGCGGCGCGCCAGCACCGAGAGCTTCGACCGGATCGGCCACCTTCGCGGAAAGGTCCAACTGCATCAGGCCGATCTGCTCGATCAGCTTTCGATCATCACGTTGATGAGCGAGGTCCGGCCCGACGAAGTCTACAACTTGGCCGCGCAGAGTTTTGTGCCGACCAGTTGGCTCCAACCCTTGCTGACGAGCGAATTCACGGCCTTGGGCGTCACGCGGATGCTTGAGGCGGTGCGGTTGGTGAAACCCGACTCCCGGTTCTATCAGGCCAGTTCGAGCGAGATGTTCGGCTCCGTTCGCGAGGAGCCACAAAACGAGCAAACGCCCTTCTACCCGCGAAGTCCGTACGGCGTGGCGAAGGTCTACGGCCATTTTATCACGGTTAATTATCGCGAAAGCTACAACATTTTCGCGTGTTCGGGCATCCTGTTCAATCACGAATCGCCCTTGCGCGGCAGGGAATTCGTCACGCGAAAGATCTCCGACGCGGTCGCGCGGATCAAGTTGGGCGTGCAGAAGACGCTCACGTTGGGCAATCTCGACGCGGCGCGCGATTGGGGATTCGCGGGCGACTTCGTGAAGGCCATGTGGCTCATGCTCCAACGGGAGGAGCCGGCCGACTACGTTATCGCGACCGGCGAGAAGCACACGGTTCGCGAGGTCGTCGAGGAGGCATTCGGCCACGTCGGCCTTGATTGGCACGACCACGTGGAACTGGACCCCGCGTTGCTCCGTCTGGCCGAAGTCAATCGCCTGCGCGGCGACGCGAGCCGAGCGCGCGCCGAACTGGGGTGGGAACCGACCGTGTCTTTTGGCGAACTGATCCGCATGATGGTCGACGCCGACCTGGAACGCGTGAGCCGCGAACTGCGCGAAACGTCCAACGGGAGCTATTGACCGGCGGACTCTAAATCGCGGGCTCAACAGTACGGTGGGGCGATTGCAGCAAGTTATTCCGTGGAATTCACGCTTTTCCGGCAAGGCTCGCTGCAATCGCCCCATCTACAAGTTGACGATCAACCTGTCGAAAGGCTTTTTCGTCGCCTTGGTGGTTTTCAAACGAGGGCGATTTGATACCATACTTGTCGAGCCGTTCGCGCGCCATTGACTGACGGCCGACCGGCTCCTGGTGCCCAGCCCCGTCCCGCCTCACCCCACTATCATCGAGAGATTGCGATGACAACTACCCCCCGACCGTGTGATCCATTCGGTGCCCGCGATACGTTCGAGACGGGCGGCGGTCCGGCAGGCATATATTGCCTTGCCCGACTCGAAGACGAGGGCCTTTGCCGCGTTGCCCGGCTGCCGTTTTCGATCCGCGTTCTGCTCGAATCGGTGCTGCGGAACTGCGACGGCTACCAGGTGACCGAGGAGAACGTCCGTTCGCTGGCTGGCTGGACGCCCCAGGCGGGCCAGCGCGGCGAAGTGCCGTTCAAGCCGGCCCGGGTGATCCTGCAGGACTTCACGGGGGTTCCGGCGGTGGTCGATCTGGCGGCCATGCGAAGCGCCATGCGGCGGCTCGGCGGCGATCCGGCGAAGATCAACCCCCTGATCCCGGTCGATCTGGTCATCGACCACTCGGTGCAGGTCGATCACTTCGGCTCGAACGACGCGCTGGCCCTGAACACCGATCTGGAGTTCTATCGCAATCGCGAGCGTTACGAGTTCCTTCGATGGGGACAGAAGGCGCTGGCCAATTTCCGCGTGGTGCCGCCCTCATTGGGGATTATCCATCAGGTCAACCTCGAATACTTGGCAAAGTGCGTGTTCTTACGAGAGGACGCACTTGGGCCCGTCGCCGTGCCCGACACGCTGGTCGGCACCGATAGCCACACGACGATGATCAACGGATTGGGCGTCTTGGGCTGGGGCGTGGGGGGCATCGAGGCCGAGGCGGTCATGCTCGGCCAGCCGCTCTACATGCTGGCCCCCGAGGTGATCGGGTTCGAGATGCACGGCCGGCTCGCGGCGGGCGCCACGGCCACCGATCTGGTGCTTCGCGTGACCGAGATCCTGCGTTCCGAGGGCGTCGTGGGCAAGTTCGTCGAGTTCTTCGGGCCCGGCGTGTCGGAAATGCCCCTGGCCGATCGGGCCACCGTGGCCAACATGGCCCCGGAATACGGCGCCACGATGGGTTTCTTCCCAATCGACGACCAAACGTTGGTCTATCTCCGCCAGACGGGCCGAACCGACGCCGAGGTCGAGCTGGTCGAACGCTACTGCAAGGAGCAACAGTTGTTCCGCACCGACGCCGGGCCGTCGCCCGAGTATACGAAGGTTTTGCGGCTCGACTTGGGCACCGTCGAGCCGAGTCTGGCCGGGCCCAAGCGGCCCCAGGACCGCGTTAGCCTCTCGAACATGAAGGCCCGCTTCGGCGAGTCGCTACGGGCCGGCCTCGACCAGCGGGGGTTCGCGCTGTCCGAGGAGCGGCTCGCCCAGACCGAAACGGTCGAAATGGCCGGCCAAGCGGCGACCATCGGCCACGGGTCGGTCGTCATCGCCGCCATCACCAGTTGCACGAACACAAGCAACCCAAGTGTGATGCTGGCCGCCGGGCTGCTGGCCAAAAACGCCGTGGCCAAGGGTCTGCGTGTGAGGCCGTTTGTCAAAACGAGTCTGTCGCCCGGCTCGCGGGTCGTGACCGACTATCTGCAAAAGGCGGGGCTTGAAGAACCGCTCAACAAACTCGGCTTCGAAACGGTCGGCTACGGCTGCATGACGTGCATCGGCAACAGCGGGCCGCTGCCCGGGCCCGTGGCCGAGGCGGTCGAGCGGGGCAATCTGATCGTCAGCTCGGTCCTCAGCGGCAACCGTAACTTCGAAGGCCGAGTGCATTCGCAGACAAAAGCGAACTACCTGGCTAGCCCGCCGCTGGTCGTGGCCTACGCCTTGGCCGGCACGGTCGATATCGACTTGGCGACCGAACCGCTGGGCGTCGGCAACGACGGTAAGCCCGTCATGCTGGCCGACATCTGGCCCTCGACCGAGGAGGTCGAGGCGGCGGTTGCCCAAAGCGTCTCGCCGGCCATGTTCCAGAAGCAGTATTCGAATGTGTTCGACGCGAACGCGGCATGGAACCGGATTCCGGTGGCCGAGGGAGAACTCTACGCCTGGGACGCCGACAATACGTACATCCAAGAGCCTCCATTTCTCGTCGATCTGGCGGCCGAGCCGGTGCCGATTCGGCCGATCGCGGGTGCCCGCGTGCTGGCGGCGCTGGGCGATTCGGTCACGACCGACCACATCTCGCCGGCCGGATCGATTGCCCCAAACAGCCCGGCGGGTAAGTACCTCGAATCGCTCGGCATCGCGCCGAACGATTTTAATAGCTACGGCTCGCGCCGCGGAAACGATCGGGTGATGACGCGCGGCACGCTGGCCAACGTGCGGATTCGAAACCTGCTCGCGCCGGGGACCGAAGGGGGCGTCACGCGCCATCTGCCCGACGGTCAGACCATGAGTATCCATGACGCGGCCATGAAGTACAAGGAAGAAGGCGTGCCGCTGGTCATTCTGGCGGGCAAGGAATACGGCACGGGCAGCAGCCGCGACTGGGCCGCCAAGGGAACCTTCCTGCTGGGCGTTCGCGCGGTGATCGCGGCAAGTTTCGAGCGTATCCACCGTAGCAACCTGGTCGGCATGGGCGTGCTGCCGCTGCAACTGCCCGCCGGACAAACGTGGCAATCGCTCGGGCTGACCGGCGAAGAGACGTTTTCGATCGACGGGCTCGACGAGACGTTGAAGCCGGGGGCCGAGTTGACGGTGCGAGCCACGGCCGCCGACGGCTCGGTCAAGACGTTCTCGGCCACGGCCCGCATCGATACGATCGTCGAACTCGACTACTATCGCCACGGCNNGTAGTAGGGTGGGGCGATTGCAGCAAGTCTTGCCGCAGACGCGAATTCGAATGAAAACCTCGCCGCAATTGCCCCACCCTACCGCCTATCGCTTGACCACCGTTCGCGCAGCCGGTTCGTGCCCGACGATCTTCAAATCGTGCTGATAGAAATTGGCCGTTTCGGCCGGGCTGAGGTTGAACACCGCGCGCCCGTCGGTCGTCCATCGCTGGTTCGCAAAGGTGAACACGGCGGTGGCCGATCGGATGACGCCCATCGTCGGCACGCTCCGATCCTGATAGAAGATGGCGTCTCGCGCGCGACCTCGGCTCGAATCGCCGAGGGGGCCGCCGCCCGGCAGAATGACCATCACTCCAACGAAGGCCGCCAACTGCCCCGTCCGACGATTGCGGACATAGGTTACGTCGTTGTCGAATTCGCAATCGAGCCAGCGGGGTGTTCCTCGGTTGTGTGCCACTTGAGCCAAGTCGACGAATTTCGCCTCGATTTGCTCGCGCTGCAAGCGGAAGAGAAGTTGGGCCTGGTCCAGACGAGGCCCGCGCCACCGACCGACGGGATGGCCCGCCAGCAAGATTCCGAGCACGAACAGGGCAACAACTCCGGCGACCAGGAATGCAAGTAGACCGCCCACGCTATCCTCCAAATCCAGCGACGCAGACACGCCGTGAGTGCCTGAAACCGCAAACGCCAACGTGAGGGGGGCGACATGAGGAAAACCTCGTTGCCAAACGGCCCGCCTTCCCTCCGTTACGTCCCCCGCTGGAACTCAGTTCTATCGCACTCGTGACTTTGTTGCAAGAATCTATTTGGCCGAGGCGGATTTGGATGACAAGATCCATCGAAGCCACAGGCAGGGGTTTCGGGCAACGACGCCACAGTGCCCCAATATCGCAGCCTGCCCCGTTGATCAATCAATACCGGAGAGAGCGGCACGTGTCGGGTCCGTGGGGGGGAGCCTTGCCAGCGTCATCGGACTGCGGCCATGGGCGACCTCGGCGCAAAAGGTCACCACTTCGCAGCCTCGGTCCAAAGGGCCATCTCTTCGTAACCTTGGCCCGAAGGGCCGTCACTTCGTAGCCCAGGGCAACGCC
>DOEZ01000685.1 GCA_003532715.1 Planctomycetaceae bacterium | reverse complement strand
CGGTTGTTTCCGCAACAGAAACGAATCATCGGTCCCCGCCGACGGATGACTGCCAATAAAGGCGGAATCACTCACGAGGCAATGAAACGGAACATGCCAACGGCATGTATTGAAGAAGGCCGACGAGGCGTCTACCCGGCCTCTTTGAGACGAGCGGGAACGTCGGCCGGCGAACGACTGCCATGAGACNNGGACCGTCGGCCCGATCTTCCCAGGCGTGCGCGTGAATCCTGTCGAGAATCTGCTCGGCCAAGGCGACCGCGTCGCGTCCCTGTTCGCCGGCGACGCGAGGCGATCGGGGAGTGCGAATGCTCTCCAGAAAATCGGCCTGCTGCAATACGAGCGCGTCGACTCGCTCGCAAGTGATGTCCTCTTGCGGCAGATGTTCGTCTAGCAGGTGCTGGCGGTAGTGCTCGACTTCGTCGGGACTCAGACGTTCGACGTCGAACGTGCGAAACAAAAGCGCCTCGCTCGGTCGGACGACCTTCGCGCTGAGCGAGCCGAAGTCGATCTCGGCGTGGCAGCGCGCGGTGAAGACCTGCATCGCCCGGGCCGCTCGGCGGCTGGCTCGCGACGCGCTCAGGGCGGCCACGCAACCCGATTCGAAATGAATCCGCGCGTTGGCTACGTCCTCGTGCCCGCCGAGAACCGAGATTCCCAGCGCCTCGACGTGGCGGACGGGCGACTTGACGAGCGAAAGAACCAGGTCGATGTCGTGGATCATTAGATCGAGAACCACGCCGACGTCGGTGCTCCGGAACGTGAAACCGCTGGCGCGAACGGCCTCGATGTATTTCGGATTCTGGAGATGGGGAGCGGCGGCGAGGAAGACGGGGCTGAATCGCTCGACGTGCCCAACCTGAAGCACGACTCCCTGCTGCTTCGCGACGTCGACCAGTTCGTCGGCCTCCGCCAGCGTTCCGCACAGCGGCTTTTCCATCAGCAGATGAACGCCGCGCCGCGCCAGGTTGAGACCAATGCGGTGGTGCAAGTAGGTTGGAGCGGCGACGATGGCCGCGTCGATCTTGCCGGCCAGATCTCGATAATCGGCCAGCGCTTCGGTCTTGCACTCGGCGGCGACGCGATTGCGGGCGGCCTCGGCCGGATCGACGACGGCGACCAGTTCCATTTCGGGATTCGCGGCGGCTTTCTGTGCGTGAAAGCCACCCAACCGACCCGCGCCCACGACCGCAATGCGCAAACGACTCACGCTGCTCTCCTACTCTCGCGACCTCGGCCGTGCCGGCCCTCGCGTTGATACTGAATGAAGGTTAACAAGTGGTTCACGTCGGGCACGAGCATGTCGTTTCCGCGAAGGATTTCGCGGGCGTGATCGAGCCCAACCTTTGCCCGGTAGAGAAGGCGATGCGCCTCCACCAGGGCGTTGATGACTTCGGGAGCGAAGTTGTTTCGCTTGAGGGCCACGACGTTGACGCATCGCGGACGCGATGGGAATCCCTCGGACAGCATGTAGGGCGGGACGTCGTGGCGGACCGCGCTGCATCCGGCCACGAAGGCGTAGCTGCCGATCGACGCGTAATGATGCACGGCCACGGCGCCGCTGAGCGTGGCCCGATCGTGAAGATGCACGTGCCCGCCCAGAAGCGTGTTATTCGTGATGATGCAATGGTTGCCGACGTGGCAATCGTGGGCAACGTGGCAGCAGGCCATCAGGAAATTGTGGCTGCCCACGCACGTCATCCCGTCCTCCTTCTCGGTGCCTCGGTTGATCGTGACGCACTCGCGAATCCGGTTGTAATCGCCGACGATTACCTGGGTCGGGCTTCCGTTGTAGCTGATGTCCTGCGGCTCGCCGCCGATTACCGTGCCCGGATAGAGGTGATTGAATTCACCGAGGGTGACGTGGCCCATCAGGGTGACGTTGTTCTCGAGTCTGGTGCCGCGGCCGATGCGAACATGCGGTCCCACGACGCAAAACGGACCGATTTGCACATCGTCGTCGATTTCCGCTCGCGGGTCGACGCTGGCCAGGTTGCTGATGGAAATCGGCATCACTCGGGCTCCTTGATATTCCATGGGCCAATTCGAGACGCGGCTAGGCGCAGCGTCGAAAGCGGCCGTTCGACTCCGATTGTGTCAGGAGTGCTTGAAGCACTTTCGCGTTGAGGTAGTGCCCGCTTCGCGCGGCAACCGCCGATCCGGCCAGGTCGCAATCGGCCAGCGCCAAGTCGCCGATCAAATCGAGGACCTTATGGCGGACACACTCGTCATCGAAACGCAGCGAATTGTCGATCGGGCCATCGTGCCCGAATACCAGCAGGTCCGAGAAACCCACCCGCCGTCCGAGACCGTGAGCACGAAGTTGGTCGGCCTCGGCCTGCATGAGAAACGTGCGACAGGGGGCCAACTCACGCAGAAAGGTCTCGGGCGTCATCGTCAGGCTTAGTTGCTGCCGGCCGATCGGACCCGGACCGAAATCGAGCCGGTAATCCAGCACAAGACCGTCGCCGTCGCCCGGACGCAACTCGATCCACGCATCGCCGCGCGACGCGCGAACCGTCTCGTGGATCGCGAGCCGCCGCCGAGGGGCGTCTTGCGAAACGATCTCCGTCGATTGCAGGGCTTCGACAAAGGCCAGGCATGATCCGTCACAGCCGGGCATTTCCTCCTCGTCGACCCACACCTCGCAGTTGTCGATTTGCATCCCGCTAAACGTGGCCATGATGTGTTCGATCATTTCGACCCGCGCGCCGCCGTATTGAAGATTGCTCCGTAGCGGCATGTCCGTGCGATGCGCAACGCGGGCGGGAATGCGCGGACGATCGGGCAAATCGCCTCGGACGAAGACGATGCCCGTGTTCGCCTCGGCCGGACGAAATTCGACGCGGATGTCGCGTCCGCTCCAATAACCGAAGCCCTCCACCGCGACGGTTTCGCGGATCGTTCGCTGGTTGCGTGTTCTATGCATCGATGCTGACGCCATGGGAAAAGGAACCGTCCGGGGATGCCGCGCGAGGCCGGCGCGATGACGACGCGCCGGCCTGCTCGGAAAGATGCTCGCGTCGATCAGCGTTGCATGGTCGACGAGTTGTTCGGCTGCCGCATCGGAATCGTCGCTCGGGTGTCCGCCGACTGGCTGGAATTGGCGGCTCTTCGCTCGAGACGGGCAATCACTTCGTTGGTGATGTCGAGATCGCGGCTGAAAAACAGAACCTGTTTCTCGAGTTCCATCAGCACCTGGTCGGGATTGTCCGCGGCAGCCTCGGCGCCGTTGTAACGCAGGACGAGGGCGAAACCTCGCTCGGCGGCGATCGAC
>DOEZ01000203.1 GCA_003532715.1 Planctomycetaceae bacterium | reverse complement strand
TGCGGGCGATGCGGGCGATGCGGGCAAATGTTCGTCGGGTCGGACGAGGTAACGGTCGTGTGCGGGGGACCAGTCGTCGTCCTCGTCGTCCTCGTCGTCGTCGAGCCATTTGGTCGGGTCGATCGGTTGGGGCTGGGCCGGTTCGAAGGTTTCGGCCGGTTCATCGTGGTCGTCGGGCTCGGTACCGAGAACGTCGGCCATTCGTTGGCGGACCTTGAGGTACTGCTCCTCGGACATGCCATCGAGGGCAACTTCGGCCAGCGCGCTGACTACTTGCTTGACGGCATCGAGGGTGAAGAGGTCGGGACGTCGTTTGGCGAAGTCGTAGGGGTTTCGGCGTTCGAGGAGCCAGGCGGCGGCGCGTCCTTCTACCACGTCAATTGGCTGCACGTGCGTCCCGAGCGGGCGTGGCGCGTCTTTTCCGATCTGTTCGCCGTGGCGCTGATGGTGGTGTCGGCGACCGGGCTTTTCGTCCTCAAGGGGCGCAAAGGCATCGCCGGACGCAGGGCCGTGCTGACGGCCGCGGGCGTTCTCGTGCCGCTCGTTTTTGCGTTGATGCTTTGACAAAGGGACGCCGGACGGCTTATGATGGGTGGTCGAGTTGTTTGGCTGAATTGCTCGTGATTGCCGAAACCTTTGTTGGGGGAGTGTTGTGTCGGACGGGATTGCTGGGCCATTTTCTTCGACGTGCCGCATTGGGGCGGTGTCGTATTTGAATTCGAAGCCGTTGATTTTCGAGCTCCAGCGGCTCGCGCCGGAGGCGACGATTACGGTTGACGTTCCCAGCCGGCTGGCCGACCAATTGGCCGCCGGCGCGCTTGACGTGGCTCTGATTCCGTCGATCGAGTTTCTGCGGACGCCCGGCTATCGCATCGTGTCGGATGCGTGTATCGCGTGCGAGGGCCCGGTGCGGAGCGTTCAGTTGTTCAGCCGCGTGCCGGTCGAGCGGATTCGGACGCTGAGTCTCGACGAGGGCTCGCGGACCAGCGCGGCACTGGTCCGAATCTTGCTTCAAGAGCGGTTTGGGCTCGTGCCCGAGTACGAGATCCTGCCGATTGGGGCGTCGCTGGAGGAATGCGAGACCGACGCGGTGTTGCTGATCGGCGATCGGGCGATGCGGGCGTCGCAAACGACGCCAACGCAAACGACGCCAACGCAAACGAGGCTGGCGGGCAACGGCCAGGCTTTCGAGGCCGTGTGGGACTTGGGCGAGGAGTGGGCGGCGTGGACGGGGTTGCCCTTCGTCTTCGCCACGTGGGTTGCTCGCGACGAGGCCGACGCGGATCGATTCGGCCCGCTGCTCGCCGCGGCGCGCGATGCGGGCGTGGGGCGGTTCGAGGAGATTGCGCGGCGCGAGGCGCCGATTGTCGGGCTGTCGTACGAGTTTTGTCTGAGCTACCTGCGCGACAACCTGACGTTTCGCCTCGGTCGGCGACAGCGCGAGGGGCTCGCACGGTTTGGAGAGATGGCGAGTCGGCTGGGGGTGGTTGCGGATCGTGAATGATCGGCGATGGGGCGGTGCGATCCTCTCGCTTGCGCTTCGGGTTGGTGTCCTCTTGCCGGCGCTTTGGGTTGGTGTCCTCTCGCTGGCGCTTCGGGTTGGTGTGCGCGTTGTGAATGGTCTGCGTTAGACGCGGAACATTTCGTGCATGGCGGCAATGGTCGCGTCGGGGTCTTGGGCGACCAGGAAGATCATACCGCCGATCATTCCCAGGGCGACGAGCGCGAAGCCCAGGGCCCAGCCGTTTCGGGCGACGCGGACCGAGGCGGCCGAGGCGGCCAGATGCCGTTGCAGCTTTTGCCAGCCCAGAAAGCTCTGGTTGGGTCCGGCGGCGACCAGCGAAATGTTGCGCATGGCCCGCGAGGCGTCGAGGTGGAGTTGAACGCCCAGTCGCGGAAGAAACAGGCTGTCGCCGGCCCACCGCGCCTCGGCATCGAGGCTTTCGACGACTTCGGCCAGAAGCTGCCGCAATTGGTCGGCCGTGATGTTATAGACGACCAGTCGCGGCCGGACGGTCAGTATCGCGAGGACGACGCACAGGCCGTAGAGCGAGAACAGGGGGATCCACACCAGGGGGCCGAGGAAGTTCAGCGCGGCCGATTCGGGAAACCCGAGTTCCATCGGTCCCACGGCGACGAGACCGGCCATCGCGAAGGCCAAGAGTGCCAAGTCGCGCGTGCCGGAGACGACGGTCGGCCGCCGCCGGAGGTTGACCGCGGCGACGCCCAGCAGGTAGACGGCGGGCGGCCCGAACGCGAGACACGTTTGAAACGAATCCATTGGAGATCCCTTGGAGCGAGCGTGTTAGTTCGAGTCGTTGTCCGCGCCTCGGATCGGTTCGCCGCGCGCCTTTCCGTTGCCGGCGGCGGCTCGGAGGCGGCGAGCTTCGATTTCGAGCCTTGCCCGCTCGACCAAGCAGTCGTTTCGAAGGCGGTCGAAGTGCATTCGCGAGGAGAAGGCGTCGGCCAGCGCCAAGAGGACGATCCAAAGCGTCAGGCCCAACATGGCGACATAGAAGAGGACCTTCACCATGGGCGGCTCGACGATCGACGAGGCGGCGATCAAGATGCCGAGAATCCCCAGCATCGCGCTGGTCTGAATCCGCCGGCGAAACTGCCGCCGGTGGAAGTCGTATTCTTTCGGCGGAAGTTCGGTCTGGCGATATTCTCGGCGGACGCGCAGGTGCCACCACATCAGCCCGACGGAGGCGAGAATGATGACGGCCGCGACGAGATTGGTTACGATCAGTTCCACGAAGATGCCTCCTGCCTCGCCGTTTCGAGCCACGCACGGACCACCCACCCGACTTTCGCCAGGCTCAGGGGCGAGCACTTGTCGATCGTGTCGGCCGTGGTGTGCCAGTAGCGATGTCCCCTGTCCGGATAATCGAAATCAATAATCACGCACGTTGGAATTCCGGCGATGTTGCGCAGCGACAGGTGATCGTCGCGTATTTCCGCGCCTCGCTGCGGAACGAACTCGCGAATGCCCAGCCGCCGGGCCGTCGCCCAGATATCCTCGACCAGGGGGCGCGTTTCGGGCCATCTCATGCTGTTGCGCTCTTGGTAGATCTGCAACTGCTTGTCGCCGATCATGTCGACGAGCACGCCCCAGCGATACTGGTAGTCGCGCGGTTGGTTGCGGTACTCGCGGGCGAAATGTTCGGAGCCGAGGAAGAACGGATGGTGTTCGGCGAAGATGTATTCCTCGGCGTCGAAGAAAACGAAATCGACGCCGTACTTCAGGTTGAGCTTCGACATCTGGTTTCCCAATTCCATCAGCAGGGCGACCCCGCTGCCGCCGTCGTTGGCGCCGAGGAACGTGCCGCGGGGATTGCGGCGATCGAGCATCGGATAGGGGAGCGTGTCGTAATGGGCGCAGAGCACGACGCGGTCCTTCTTCTTGGGCAGCCACTGGACGATCAGGTTGGCCATGGGCACGGGGCGGCCGTCGCGCGGGTCGCGCCCGGTGAATTTTTGCAGGCGGACTTCGGCGCCCAGCTTTTCGAAATGCTCGGTGAGCAGTTCCTGCTGTCGGGTCATTCCGGGCGAGCCGCTGGGGCGCGGCCCGATATCGCAGATTTGGCGGAGGTAGTCGAACGCTCGCTGGCCGTCGAAATGCTCGCGGATATCGTCGAGTTTGAGCTGCGACTGGGCCGCGTTGGCGTGGTTTTGCTGGCCGATGCCGCTCCAGAAGAGGAAACAGCCCGCCAGAAGGATGCTGAGGACAATCATACCGAGAAAGACCCCTCGTTGGAGCGGTGAAGGTTTCGGCGGATCTGGAGAAACACGCTTCATGATGGTTCATTTTACT
>DOEZ01000071.1 GCA_003532715.1 Planctomycetaceae bacterium | reverse complement strand
CGGGGGCTGCCGCTGTTTCTCTCAGTATGGGTCGACGCCCTGGTCAAGGCTCGACTGCTCACGCCGTTTCAGGCGGCCGAAATCAACGCGGGACGAGGCGAGAAGCTCCGAGTCGGGCCCTATGTACTCCACAACAGGCTGGGCAGTTTGGGCTATGCCGAGACCTTTCTGGCTCGCCATATCGAAAGCGGCGAGATCCGACGACTGGCCGTCCGTCGGTACCACGAAGCCCCAGCCAGCTCGATCCGAGATGGGCTCGAACAACTGGTCGTGGCGTCTCGCGAACTGCCTTGCGACGTCCTCGCGCCGGTCGAGGACTGGGGCGATGAGGGCACCCAGGTCTGGGCCGCGTGCGGCCAACACCATGGTCGGACCGCCGCCGAGGCGATGATCTTCCACGGCCGATTCCCGCCAGAAATGGTTCTGGAAATCGCGCGGGCCATGATGACCGGCCTAGTGGCGCTCGAACAGGCGGGCCTTTGCCACGGCGACCTTCGCGCGGCCACCTTGACCCTCGGCTCGACCCGGAACGACGCGCGAATCGGCCCGCGACTGCCGTTTCCCGGTCTGCGCGCAGTTCTCCGCCCGCGTGAAGGGTACGCCCATCTCGACCTGCCTCCCGAGGCGTTCGACGGACTCGCCCCGGAACGGATTCGCGATGCGACGCCCGCGAACACCGCGAGTGACGTCTACGCCTGTGGGTGCTTGTGGTGGCATTTGCTCACGGGGCGCGACCCTTTGCCCGGCGGCGACGGACTGACTAAGCTGCAGACAGCCCAGCGGGCCGAAGTGGTCGATCCACGTCCATTGGCCCCCGAAGTGCCGAAAGAACTGTTGGCCGTCATCCGGGCCTGCACGCGACCGCTCTCCAACGATCGCCCCGCCGGGATGGTTGAGCTGGCGTCGATGCTCGGGCCGACGACGCCTCGCGGACAAGGCCGTCTTCGGCTCGCCGTGCGTGACGTCGCGGGGCCGATGCCGCTGCGGCACGGAGTTGGAGTTCGGCCCGGCTTCGCACGTTGGAAGAAGCTATGCCTTGGCGCGGCAGCCGCCTGTGCCGTCGCAATCGCCGTGCTATTGCCCGTCTTTCGGCCCAGCGATGATCTGCGCGAGGCTCGGCCGTGCGAACCGTTAGCCACCGCGCCGGCGGAATCGGCGTCGATCGCCATGGCGGCCGAGATGCTTATTGCGACACCGCTTCCCCTGCTCGAATCCGGCCCCATCACGGAATCAAGTCCACCATTGTCAGATGACAACAGCAAGGTCATCCACGCCTCGGCCATCACGGCAACCAACCAACCACGTAGCACACCCGCCCCCGGATGTGATGAATCACGTGGCACACCCGCCCTCGGGTGTGAAAAATCACCAACAACGCCCCAACGCGACGGCCACGAAACGGCCCTTGCGGATTGGAGCGACGCACGCGAACCGGTCGCCCGGGTGTCGCTTCGGCCGGGCCAGCGGGTTCGCGATCCGTCGGGCAAGCGAATCCGCCTGCGGGTGGCGTCCCAGGGGCTGCTTGTCGATACGCCCGACGTTGTCTTCGAGAACATCGATTTTGTCCTTGACGGCTCCAGTCTCGCATCCGATCGGCGGCCGCCGGCGGCGATTCTCGTGCTGCACTCACCGGGCGTCACCCTGCGCGGCTGCACATTTCATGCAACCAGGCCCGGCGTCGATGCGATTCGCTGGATGCATCCGACGGACGAGAACGCCGCCGCCACGTCGCTTCCCAGCGGCGCGATCAGCGTCGAGCGATGTGTCTTCGCCGGCGTCGAGGCGGCGATCGATTGCCGCGCGCACGGGGCATTGGCACTGCGATTCTCGAACGTGCTGCACGTTGGTGACGGACCCTTGGTTTGCCTGCGGCGACTCCACGGACCCGATGAACCGATGGTTCTCGCGCTCGACCGAACGACGCTCCGCGGCTCCGGGCCCGTCGTGCGGTTCGACGCCGTCAGCCAAGGAGCGGCCGGCAGCGTTCGCATCGAAGCCAACGATTGCGTGTTTGCCCTGAAGGCGGGCGAACCGCTGCTCTCCTTCGCCGACGATGCCCTGTCCAGCGGCCTCCTGAAACAAATCGCCTGGAGCGGCCAGGGCTCGCTGGTCACGCCCGAAAATCCTATCGCCGGACGCCAAGGCGAATTGACGCAAGTCACGCTGATGGCGGATGATTCCATCGCGATCGACGGGCTGGTTCGCAGCAAGGTTGAGTTCGCCGGTCAAACCGTCGAACGGCCGGCAGACAGCGTCGTCGTCGGGTGGTTGGCCCCGCTGCGATCGAACCAAGCGCCGGGCATCGACCCATCGGCATTCGACGAATAGCCCGATTCGTATGCGTAGGGTGGGTCGAGTTCCGCGAGCCCCACCAGAATCAAAAACGGCTGGTGGGGCTCGCGGAGCTTGACCCATCTACAGATCGATCCAGCCTACAATCTCGCGCCCCGTTGTGAAGACTCAAGGCAGGTCGAGGTTTTCCAATTCGTACGGGAACCGGGCCGAAAATATCTTGGCGGGCGTTTTGTAGATAAATGAGCATTTCTCGGGCGAGCCCTCCAGGCGAAACCGATAGACAAGCCCAATCTCGTTGCGACTCTGCATTCGCGTTTCGAACCCATCGTTTTCCACGCGAACTCCCTCGGGCCTCTCCAAAAAGGCTTCGTTGTTGAAGATCCAGCCCCGATGCGAGGCCAGCGCGTCGTTGGCCTCGTCGAAACGGACATGAATCTCAACTTCCCACGTGTGGTTATTGCCGCGAACTCGCTGGAGCGTTACCGTCGCGCCGGCGACGCGCTGCCTCGTCTCGTTTGCCTCGAGCAGCTTGTCGAAGCGAAACGTCTCGACGGGTCCCGGCACCAGGGCGTCGAGCGTGCCGGTCAGCCGCGCGATCTTCTGCACTCGACGCGACGGAAGAACAAACGGAACCCCAAGCCGGACCGACGTCGCATTGGGATTGACTGGTATTTCCAATTCGCCGAGCCGGCCATCGACCGGCAGTTCGTCGCCGTTCTCGTCAAAAGCCTTGATATCCCCAAGCTTCTGCGTCAGGCCGATCGGCGCCAAACGAGGTTCCCAAACAACCAAGAGGTTCAGACGCAACGCGCCCTCGTCGGCCGCCGTCGTGTTTCGCCGCGCGATCAGTTCCGATGGGATGAATCGGAACGGCCCCGATGAGCAACCTTTCCAACCGAACGGCGGCGCGTCGGGGGACCGATCAACCAAGTAGATGGCCCGCTCGTCGCCAAAAGGATAGACGGTCAAATCGGCCTGCTTCATCACGTCGTCCAGCGCTTCCCAGAAAGGCGTGTTGTCGAAAGCAACGTGTACTTCGGGATCGGCCGGCCGCTCGACGACCCGCGCGCGATGATCGACGATGCGATTGCCCGTCCGCCGGCTAATCTCCGCAACGGCCTTGGAGAGGGGCATTCTTTGCCCCGGAATCGTAACTCGCGAGGTCGCGACCACGGCGGCGGCCGCTTCCTGTTCGAGTTTCTGACGCACGCGCGAGAGCCGCTGTTGCACTTCGGGGCTGAAATCCGTCGTATCGGCCGGAAGCAGCTCGAGAATGGCGGGCCCCATTCCCGTCAGATCCTTCTCGGCGGCCTCGCGAGCTTCGAGCCTCGGAGCGTCGAGCCGGCGAATCAGGCTTTGCACGCGGCTTGCCAGTTCATCGGGCCCGGCTTCCGGCTGCGCCGAAACCAAGCAACCAACCGTCAGTAGTAGCGCGACCAGCATGGCCAATTTCCTCCCATGAAAGCGATTCCCGGCAGGCAAGCGAGCGGGGCTTGAACTATTATACCACCTCGGCCCGCCCATGCGGACCACCGCCGGGCCGCCCGACGGCCGCCCCATCGAACACAAGGTAGACTTTCAACGAGGCTTCCCACGCGTTCCTCCGGCCGTCCGGGGATCGAGGAATGCGTCTGCTCGGTGGAGAAACATCCATGCGCGTCGTCACCCCTGTCCTGTTTCTTCTTGCCGCGTCCTTCGTTTTCGTCCAGCCGGCTCCCGCGGCCATGGGCATGATCCAAGTCGAGGTCGACGGCCGCGAGATCGAAGGCATGCCGTTGGCCTGGGGCCCGGACGTGGTACATTTGTTGGGCCGCGACGGGCAACTGTTCTCGGTCGATCCCCGAAAAGCGACCGACTTCCGCCAAACAGCCGATCGTTTCCAACCCTATTCCGTCTCGGAGCTCCGTGCCCGACTGCTTCGCGAACTGGGCAACGGCTACGAGGTGAGCGGAACCACGCACTATCTACTCGCGCATCCCCCCGGCCGACGCGATCCGTGGGCGGGTCGCTTCGAGGAACTCTATCGGACGTTTGTCTACTACTTCTCGGTGAGAGGCCTTCGCCTGGAAGAGCCTACGTTTCCTCTGATTGTCATCGTCTGCCGCGACCGGAGCGAGTTCGAGCGGCATGTTGCCGCCGGTGGGATCGCGCCCCCCGGCAATGTGGTCGGGCTGTACCATCCGAGGACGAACCGGATTGTCGTTTACGACACACATTTGGGCAAGGGCGACGGACGAGATTGGCAACGCAACGCCGCGACCGTGGTCCACGAGGCAACCCATCAGATGGCCTTCAATACGGGCATTCACAACCGCTATTGCCCGCCGCCGCTGTGGGTCATCGAAGGCTTGGCCACGCTGTTCGAAGCGGTCGGCGTCCACGACGCTCGAGGGCACGGCAGACAGTCCGACCGCGTCAATCAGGATCGGTTGCGTGTCTATCGCGAGACGGTCGCGGCGAAGCATGATGGGAGTCTCCCGGTCGAACTGACCGCGAGCGATCGATTCTTCGACGTGTCGCCCGTGGCGGCGTATGCGAAGGCTTGGGCCATGACGTTCTACCTCGTCGAGACACAGCCCGACCGATTTGCGCGATACCTGGCCTTGACTGCGTCGCATCCTCCCTTTACGAGGCGTTCGCCCGAACAGCGTTTGGCCGACTTCACCTCGGTTTTCGGCGACAACTGGCGGCTTTTCGACGCTCAACTGGGGCGATTCATCGAGACGGTCAAATAGGTCTTGTACGGGTGTGGATCGCCCCGGTGACCCGCGATGCATGAGCATGCCCAACCCTTCCGAAAAACCGTCGGATCAACGGTCGTTTCAGAGCGTTCGATCGTTATAACCGGCCCGCCTTCTTTGACCCGACACGAGCCGTAACCTATAGGTCTGTATGGAAGATACGACCTCCAGAAACCCGACCAACACCGCTCCATCGGACGAGATCACTCGGACGCTCCGTCGACATCGTGGCGAGATGGAAGCGTTTTTGTCGGCCAACCGCCAACGCTTTTCCGAAACCCACGCCGAATTGGCCGGTCGACTTCAACGGATGCTGCGCGAGCTGGGCGACGCGCAAGCCGAAGTCCAGCAGACCCGCCAAGAGCAGGCGACGCGGGCCGAACAACTAGCGCTCGAAGCGGAGCGGATCACCGAACTCACTCGAGAACTAAAAGCGACCCGGGACGAGTGGTCCGAGGCGCGAAGCCTTTCCGCCAAACAACAAAATGAGATAGCCGAACGCATCCGCGCGGAACAAGAGCAACTGTCGCGCCGGATCGAGGAGTTGACCGAACGCCAATCAAAGGTAGCTGAGGCTGATGCGCGCCTTCGCCAGCGAGAAGCGTCGCTGATATTGCTGCAACCCCAACTCGATGAGGAAAAGAAGAAACTGGCGGCGTCGCAAGCTGCCCTCAATGCACGGCTGCGCGAGCTGGAAGTCGAGCAACAACAAATCGGCGCGCGGCGCGCCGAAACCGAGCAGCAACGTCAACGCATCGCCCACGCCCTCGAACAACAACGACTCGATCGACAACGCGAGTGGGAGCGGATGCGGCGCGACGTGGAGAAACTTGCGACCGAACAACTGAGCAGGTTGGACGAGGAACTCACAACCACTCGGACACGGTACCGTGAACTCGAACTACGCCTGAACGAGGCTAGCAACGAAAAGACCCGTTTGGAGGAAGAACTCGCGGCGGCAAGGCAAGCTTGCGCTGCTGTCGAGCACGATCGGATCGAACGGCCCGCCGGCGAGTTCTCGGGTGATGTTGCATTCCGGGAAGCTCTCGACGCCGAGCGTCGCGTCCTCCTCGAGAACCTCAGCGGCGCTCAAGACCGCGCGACCGAACAACAGCGCGAACTCGCGGAGACGCTGCGTGCCCGAAACGACGAATTGGCGAAACGACTCGACGAATTGGCCTCGCGCCATGCCGAGGTCGCCCAGGAAACGGCATGTCTGCGCCAGGAACAGGAACAACTCGCGCTGGCCCGGCAAGCTTTGGCGGACGAGCGTCAAAGACTCGATGAGGCTCGCCAGGCCGTCGACGCCGACGGCGCGAAAGTGCTGACGCGGCGTCAAGAACTGGACGCCCTGCGGGCCGAAACCGACCAACAGCGTCGTCGCATTGCCCGCAAGCTCGAAGAAACTCGCCGGTCGTGGACGCGCGAACTGGAGATGAAGCAAGCCGAGATCGAGCAACTGGCCACGGCTCAATTGGCCGAATTGCAGCGGCAGATCACGTCGCGTGACGAACGTTGCCGCGAACTCGAATCGCAGCTGGGCGAGGCGGCCACGCGCGAGAGTCGCCTGGAGGAGGAATTGACGGCCGCGAGGCAGACGTGCGCCCGTCTCGAAAGCGAACGAATCGAACGTCTCGCCGGCGAGACGCCCGAAGACGCGGCCTCGCGAGAGACTCGAGAGGCGGAACGCCGCTCGTTGCTGGAACAACTCAGCGCCGTTCAGGAAGACGCGATCTCGCGGCAACGCGAGTTCGCCCAGCAGTTGCAGGCCCAACAGGAGCAATTGACAAAACGACTCGACGAGCTGAATCTGCGACACGCCGAGATTGCCGAGGAAAGCGCGAGTTTGCGCCATGGACAGGAAGAACTGGCTATCGCCCGGCGACAAATCGGCGAGGATCAACGCCGGCTCGACGAGACCCTCCACGCCGCGGAAAAGGACAAAGAGGACCTCGCGGCCAAACAACGGGAATTGGACGCCCTGCGGGCCGAAACCGACCAACAGCGTCGTCGCATTGCCCGCAAGCTCGAAAAAACTCGCCGAGCATGGACACGCGAACTGGAGACAAGGCAAGCCGAGATCGAGGAACTGGCCACCGATCAGTTGGCCGAATTGCGACGGCACATCTCATCCTTCGAGGGACGTTGCCGCGAACTCGAATCGCGACTGGGCGAGGCGGCCACGCGCGAAAGCCGTTTGGAGGAAGAATTGAAGGCCGCGAGGCAGACGTGCGCCCGTCTCGAAAGCGAACTAGCCGAACGTCCGACCGAGCGGACGGCTGAAGAAGACGAGGCTCGAAGCGAGCTGGAGTCCGAGCGAGATGCCTTGGTCGCGCGTCTTTCGGAAGCCGAAGAGCGTCTCGATGACTTGCAGAAGCAACTCGCCGAAGCCGAGGCCGGAAGCGATTCGGACGAATCGCGAGATGACTTCAAGTCGCGGTATGAAATGGCCATGGAAGATCTGCGTGAATTGAAGCAATCGAATCGGGATCTCGAGGAACAGTTGGCCAAGGTCCGACAAGGCGGCGCTCTGCCGGCGTCGTTGGAGACCGGTCTCGACTGGGAAACCCGAAAGAAACGGCTTCTCAACGCGTTGGAAAACCTCGACGAAAACGACGAGCAAGAAGGCGCCGAACGAATTCGAATCGATGAGATCATCAGGATCACGGACGCCGCGATCACCGACAAGGAGGTGGAGCTCGTCGAGCTGAGACAACTCCTAGAGCAACGGCAAGCGATCGAATCGTCGGGCTCGCGCGATGCGATCGAGACCGTTCTGGATCAGGATGCCGTGATTCAGGAGGAGCGCGCGAACCTCTTGCGACGTCAGGAGGAATTAAAGGCCGCACTGCGCCAGGCCGAAGTCGAAATCTCGATCGAGCGTGCGGAAATCGCCCGCCAGCGCCAAGAAGTCGAGGAAATCATGCGGCAGTTCGCCGAGGATTCCCTACGCGCCGCCGCGGACCGGACAACCGACGGCAACACGAAAACCGCCGAGGGTTCGACGGGACGCCGATGGCTCGCGCGGCTGGGAATCAACAAACAAGACGACGGTCCATCGAGCGACTACTGACGGGATTCCTCGGATACATCCCTACGATCGCGACTCGTTGCCCGGACACGTCAGCCGGACGACCATGCACAATGCGGCCGTTTCCACGCGCAGGATGCGACGTCCCAAGTCGGCCACTCGCCAAGCCGCCTCGCGTGCGGCCGTGATTTCGTCGTCGGTGAATCCCCCCTCGGGTCCGACCGCGGCGAGCATCTCGGTCGGATCGCGACCCAAGCCCAAGTCGAAGTGCGTCGATTCACCACCGGGGTGGGCAACCACCCGATGGGGAACGCCCGCCGAGTCGGCCAACAACTCCCGCCAGGTTTGCGGCGTGGCAATCTCCATCAGCCGATTGCGACCGCATTGCTTCGAGGCGTCGATCACCCACTGCGTCATCCGCCGCATCGCCCCCTCGCCTGGAAGAGCCACCGAACGGGTGGTCTG
>DOEZ01000101.1 GCA_003532715.1 Planctomycetaceae bacterium | reverse complement strand
GACCGGGGCGAGCAGGCGGTTGGGCCATTCGACGTGGTCGGGCAGGCCCGTCGAATGAAGCCACGAACAGACGACGGGCACGCCTTCGAGCCGGGCGGCCAGCCGGCCCCAGAACATCTTGTCGCCGCCCGTGCCGACCGTCACCACGGCATCGATCCGCTGTCGGCGCAGCAGCCGCCGGAGCCGGCCGAGGACGGCGAAATCGTACTTATGCGAAAGAAGACCGCTGAACGTCGGCACCTCGTCGGCGAGCACTTCACCCAGTGGGCCCGGATACTTCAAACAGCAGAGTTCCGGCAGGAAGCGGTCGCGGTTGAGACGGCGGATCAGTTCGACCAGCAAGGTCTCGGCGCCGCCGACGGGCATGCACGTAATGACGAACATGACCCGCAGGGGCCCTCGGTCTTCCATGGGAATCAATGCGCGGCGTTGGAATAACATGGCTCGTCGTCACGTGTAAGAGGCGTGGAGGATGAAGGAGGAATCCGAAAACCGGGCGGCCGGAGATGCCGTGGATCGATCGTGGCCCGGTTCTTGAGCCGGATCATGTCGTCGTCGACGTGGAACCGCTGGATGTGGAACGGGTCGTCGCCCGGAAAGTTGTAGCCGCCATAGGCCGAGCAGAAGCCCCGGTAGCCGCCCCGGCGGGCTAGCTCGATCAGGTCGCTTCGCAAGGTCAGATAGTGGCCGAAGGGGAAGGCCAGGTAGCGCACCGGATGACCGATTAGTTCGGCCAACTCCCTGCCCGCGGTGACGATTTCGTCGTGCAGCCGCGCCGGGTCGCGAATGAGGGCCAGGTCGTCGTGGTGGCGGCAGTGGGCGCCGATTTCGATACCGGCGTCGGCCATGGCGCGAAGCTGTTCGATCGAATTGGGCGGAAAATCGAAGCCGAGGGCCCGATCGTGGTCGAAGGGGCTTCCGCTCTGGGCGTTCGACAGCGTCACGAAGTAGGTGCAGGGTATCCCGTGCTTGATCAGCAGCGGAATCGCGTGGCGGCAGTTCTCGGCGTAGCCGTCGTCGAACGTCAGCGCCACGGCGGGACGGCTGTTGCGTCCTTCGCGCATACGGCGTTGGACCTCCTCGAGCGAGATCATCTCGAAGCGGTTTCGCAACCAGTCGATCTGGCGTCGAAAAAGGTCGTTCCCAACGGTCCAGTCGGTCGCCCGATCGTCGGCCACGCGATGGTAAAACAGGACGGCGATCGGCAGGTCGCCGTGCGTCGCGGCGCGCCGCCGACGCACCACGCGAAGGGGGCTCGACGCTTGATAGTAGCATTCCAACAGAAGCTGTTTCCAAGGCGACATGGACGATCTACTCCCGAGGGTCTTTCGACGAGTTCCATCCCTGGCGCATCCACTTCTTCACTTCGGAACCGGTTACCCAGGCGGCGTGGCGAAGCCGCGCGCCGAGGCGAGGGGCCGCGATGCGGACCTCGACGGTGTCGCATCGCCGGGCGTTCCAGAACGATTTGTAAGGTTCGTCGCCGCGCAGGAAGTCATACTCGCGATAGCCCTGACGCATGGCCCAGTCGAGCGACGCCAACTGCATGGCGTGTCCCGGTTCGAGGTCCAATCGCGTCGGGTCGATCCCCGTTTGATAAGCGTATACGACGCCGTTGCCCGTCACTTGGTACTCGGCCGCGATCGGTTTGCGGTCGACCCAAAGCGAGTGGAGTTGTAGTTGGCCCAAGGCCAGTTGTCGCGCGGCGACGTCGCGAAGAAACGCCTCGAAGGCGGCCGAGGCGTGGCAGCCCGGCCGTCCGAGCGCGCGCTGCCGGCGCTGGTGCAGCTCAATCAGGAGGTTTAGCGCCGAATCCAACTGGCGCCGGCAGGTGACAATGTGCCTTTCGGCGCGGCCCGAATCCAACAGCGTCCGCTTCAATCGCCGCATCTTCTGTCGCCTCGTCCTTGACAGTCCGGATAGGAAGACGTCGAAATCGTCGGGCAATTCGCTCCACATGCACGGCGTTCCCAATCGGCGGTACACGGCGCAGCCGCTCAGGTCCAGGTGACTCGTGAGCAGGTCGATTCGCGGATCGTCGGCGTCGACGCCGATCAGTTCGATTCGGTCCCATGGCATCGCATCGTCGGATGCGTCGTCGGGTCGTTCGTTCGCGTGAAGCAGCCATCGGGCAATCGCTCCGACAACGACGCGCTGCTGGTCGGGCCTTGCCAGAAGGCTCAGGTGGTCGGAGCAGACCTCGCCGGAACCGAGAAAGCGAATCACGCGCTGCCGGCCGCGCTCGCCGGCGACGTACCAGGGCGCGACGCCTATCAACGAGCCGCACGCGTCGAACACGCCCAGCACGGCCAGACGGCAATCGACGGCCGACTCGCCGTAATGACGCCACCAGGTGCTCGCCCAGGTCCACCCGCGAAACGGCACCCCGTCGGAGAGCCGATCCCAATCGTCGGCCCACGAAGCCAGATCGTCGAAATGTTCAAAACGGCGGACTTGCATGGCGGTGGTTATCGGCACGAAAACGGGAACTGACTCGATACGTCGGCGTGTCATCCATCCCCACACTAGCCCGAAGCGCGAGCGAGGGAACGAAGCCCCACACCAACCCGAAGCGCAAGCGAGAGGACGAATCCACTCACCAACCCGAAGCGCAAGCGAGGAGGGACCAGGAGGGGCGAGTCGTTCCCTCGCTCGCGCTTCGGGCTAGTGTGACGCGCGTTTCACGCGAACGCCGTCCGGCAAGTCTCCGTCAGAAAATGCGATCCGGCAAGTGTTTCTTGGGGCTCGGCCGACTCGCTCGCGCGGCCGTGAATCGGCGAGTCACCGGGCAACCGGGCGCTTGTCGCCTTTTGACAACATGCGGCGACGACGTCGAGGCGAGCCGAGTCGACCGCATCGCCACAACCGGCGTGTCGGCAACGAATTGCGACAACCACCGGGCGAAGACTCGCCGAGTGGTATCCGTTTTGCACCCATGATAGGACGAACTCTCCGACATCGCCCGGAATGTTCGGCACACGCGATACAATCAAAACACCCGTCGGGAAGAAGACACCATGAATACCATCCACGCGACGCTCGACCTTTCAGCCTGGATCGGCCTGGCTCGCCGCCACCCGCTTCGTTGGGCGTTGCCAGCCGGCCTGATCGCGCTGGCCGCCGTGCTCTTTGCCGTCGTTCGTCCGCCCACGTGGCAGGCGTCGCAGGCTCTGACCGTCCGGAATGAAGCAGTTAATCGGAATGACGAACTCGGCGCCTTCGGCCATGCCGACCAGATGAAGGCCGTTCAGGAGACGATTCTCGAACTGGCGCGGAGCCGCGGTGTCCTGCACGCGACATTGGTCGACGTTGGGCCGCCGGCCAACCATGCGGGTTCGGCCGACGCCTGGCCCACCGAACGCGACGTTGCCGATTTTCGCGACGCCGTCGTCATCGCCCCGCCGAAAGGGACTGATTTCGGCTCGACCGAGGTCTTCTACTTGAACGTGAAGGACCGCGACCGGGACCGTGCGATCCGGCTGGCCGAGACCCTGTGCGATCGGCTCGAAACGCGATTCCAGAACATTCGCGACACGAAGGCCCAAAGCATGGTCGGCGAACTGGCCAACGCGGTCCGGTTGGCCCAGGTCGATCTGGACGACGCCACGGCGAAGCTTTCGGCCATCGAAAAGGAAGTCGGTCCCGATCTGGCCGAATTACGGATTCTCAACGACGCCACCAACGGCGACAGCACGCTGCGCCGAACGGCCGGCGAAATCCGCACCGAGCTTCGCACCGCTCGGACCGGTTACGAAACGAACAAGGAACTCCTCGCCCTGCTCGAACAGGCCCAGCACGATCAGGGCCAACTGCTCGCCGCCCCGAACCAGCTTCTCGAATCGCAGCCCGCGCTGCGGCGGCTGAAGGACGGGCTGGTCGACTCCCAGATTCAAACCGCCCAGCTCAAGGGGCGCATGTCGGACGAGCACCCGTTGGTTAAGGCGGCCCGCGAGTCGGAGCAGGAAATCGGCCGCCATCTACACCACGAATTGGCCATCGCCATTCGAGCCGTCAAGGCCGATTTGCGACTGACCGGCGACCGGCTGAGACTGCTCGAAGAGCGACTGACCGAATCCACCAGCCGGCTCGAACGCCTGGCCGCGCTACGTGCTCCCTACGCCAACCAACTGGCGTCGGCCGCCCACCGCACGTCCGTGTTGCAGCGCGCCGAGCAGCAGCTTTCGCAGGCTCGGGCCACCCAGGCCAGCGCGGCCGAGACGAGCCTGATTTCGCGAATCGACACGCCCGACACGGGCACTCGGCCGTTGGGGCCGGGCCGTGCCTCGATCAGTCTGTTCGGTCTCGTGGGCGGCCTCCTGGTCGGCTTGGGCGTGTTGCTGCTGAGCGCCGGTCCCGTACCGGCCGAAACCGTGGAGGAATCGGCGTCCATCGAGCCGAACGCGCCACGCGACCCGGCCGTCGTTGACAAACCGGCAGCCACCGCGTTGCCCGGCGACGGTCTGCTCGCCATGCCTCGTCGGAATCCGTCGTTCGCGGCTAATCGTCCAACGGTCGGACGCGGGACATTGACCGGCGCGCTTGAGAAGCTCAACGGCAACAGCCACGCCCCGAAGGTGTGACTCCCGAACGGACATGAACGGACCGCTCCATTCTTCAGCACCCTTTGTTCAACGCCAAGACGCGGAGACGCCAAGACGCGATGAAGGCTGTTCCCGTAAACGCCTTTGCGTCTTCGCGACCTTGCTGCCTTGCGTTAAGAATGTGCCGGGGCTTCCCCGGGCTCGCCGTCAAGCATGACGCCGTTTTTGGCATTGACGACCGTCTGGCGTTGTTGGGCCATGTGACAGGCCAATCCGGCCATGAACAGCACGAGCATGTTGACGGTGGCGATTTGCGACATTTCGTGGAACATGGCGTTGCACAGGTAGGCGACCATGAGACCCAGGAAGACGAGGCCCAGTTGGCGGGTCGACGGGGGCGCGTCGAGCCGTCGCCAGGCTCGCCACGCGTCGCGCGTCCAGAGGGCCAACAAAGCGGCGAAAAGCGTCATGCCGATCAGGCCTGTCTCGGCCAGCAGCGAAAGGAAGACGTTGTGCTGAATGTAGGATCGCGCCTTTTCCAGCGGCAGATCGACCGATCGATCGGCCAGGTAGTCGCGGTGCGTGTTGAGATACTGGCCGAATCCGCAACCCGCCAGAGGCCGGTCGCGGAACATGTTCCAGGCGACCCGGGCGAGAATGGGTCGAAGTTCGACCGATCGGGCGGCCTCCTGGGCGCTGAGATGGTCGTCACGCTTGAATGCCAGAAGCCGTTCCCATTGTGTGGCGGCCAGCAGGACGCCCACCATGAGTGCTCCACCCACCAACGGCACGCGCCACGATTTGCGGGCGGCGAGCATGACGATGAGCATCAGCCCGCCGGCCATGCCCATCCACACGCTCCGCGTGGCCGTGGCCCATGCGCCCGCGACGAAAACAACGACCGCGACGACCAAGGCGGCTCGTCCCGCGCGGCCCAGCCGGGGCCACCACATCAGGGCTGCGAAAAGGCACGCGCTCAGGTAGAAGCCGGCGCCGATCGGGTTGAGCATCGGCCCGCGACCGCGGCCGAAGAACTCCTCGACGTTCGGATCGGCCATGTAGGTGGGGAAAACGAGCCACCACTGTTTTTGGACCTCGGCGACGGCCGTCACGGCCAAATAGAGGCCAAAAAGGCCCATGCAGGCGAACAAAACGGCCGTCGAACGCTCGGAAAGGGGCGTCTCGCGCGCCACGAAATACATTCCCACCGGCATCAGGTAGAAAAACAACAACGTGGCCAACGGCTGGTTGCCGTCCCACCGCCAGTCGTGCATCAATGTGCTCAGCGTCAGCCACGCCGTGAAGGCGATCAGTGTCCAGTCGGCCGCACCGAGCGGCTTCTGCTCGATCCAGCCGAGCCGCCGCGCGACGAGGAACAGCCCAATCAGCGCCACCCAAAGCAGCCGATCGAGCGTCAGTGGAATCGGGCCGACAGGAAGGTTGAAGAAGGGGTGGCCGAAACAGCAGCCCGCGAGCAGCACCAACAGACACCCGCCGAGCAGCCCCGCGGCGCGGAAAAACACCGCGCCCCAGACCAGGGCGACCAGGGCGGCGATGGCGAGAATGATTTCCATGACGTGGTCGAGGGCGGTGTGCGGTCGCGAGTGGAAACCGGCAAGGTCGAAACAGGCCGGGCCACCACAAGGATAGGTCAGGCGGGCCGTGTTGCCTTTTTTCGACGTTGTTTCGCCGAGGCGACGAGGTTCGGTTGGGGCCGTCTGGTCAGTCGAACTGCAAATCACTGTCCCGTAATGACTTACGGCACTGCGATCGGCTCGGTCGCAACGCGTTTCGGCTTCGGCATTGGGTTTGCACTTTTGCCTTTCCGGCCCATTTCGACCAACATCACGGGACGTTGAATCGCTTTATGATCGAATCCACTACGACCCTGACGCAGAATATGGAAGGCACTGAGGTCCATTCCTCGGGGCACGAATGCTGGGTTCCCGGCTTGCCGGTCGTGATGCCGGGTGTCCCGTTGGGCGAGGTACACGTCAATCTGCCCTTGGGGACCGAGCCGGCCGCCACATCCCACCGACGCCGGGGAATCCGCCCGGTCGCCGCTCCGCGAGTCTCGCTTGCCCGGAGCCGCCAGGCTCGCGGTGAGCCGTTCGTCGCCCCCGAGGGACGCCGATCGCTCGCCTATCGAATCTCCAAGCGACTGATCGACGTGGTCGGAGCGGTCGCGGCGTTGATTCTTTTTTCACCGGTCCTCCTGACGGTCTTTCTGATTCTCCTCGTAACCACGCGGGGCAAACCGTTTTTCGTCCAGAAGCGTCTGGGCTATCGCGGCAAGCCGTTTCCGATGATCAAGTTCCGCACGATGACACTCGATGCGGAGCAGCGCCGCGACGAGGTCAAGAACGAAAAAGACGGCCCCATCTTCAAGAACCGCAGCGACGCCCGGATCACGCGAATCGGCCGCATTCTCCGAAAGACCAGCATCGACGAGATGCCGCAACTGCTCAACGTCCTGCTCGGCCAGATGTCGCTGGTCGGCCCCNNGAGCCGTGGCAACGGCGTCGGCTCGCGGTCAAGCCTGGTCTGACCTGTCTGTGGCAAGTCAGCGGGCGAAGCGAGATCGGTTTCGAGGACTGGGTGCGAATGGATGTTTGGTACGTTCGGAATCAGGGCTGGTCGACGGACCTGAGCCTCTTGATCCGCACCCCTTGGGTGGTTCTGACCGGTCGCGGGGCGTACTAGTTTGGACGATTCGCGAGCCGGCGATTTTGCCCATCTTTCGCAGATTTCGCGTGAATTGTCTCGACAACGAAAACACACAAAACTCTGAAATTTTTCCATTAGGGGGGTTGTGTTCGAGGGGTGAAAAGAGAAGAATTAGTCGCATTGGGTGCACCCCATTTCTCGCCCGTCATAGGTCCCTGCCCCGCCTATGACGGGCCCTTTTTTTTCTTGGTCTTCTTCCGCCAGATTCTAGAAGAATCTTGGCGCATTGGGGCCGTGCCCTCTATAATGGGTGAGTCGGCACACCGCCGGCTGAAACAGCTTTTCGCTCTTCTCAAAAGGGGACTCTCTCATGAAGAACCACGTTGTTCGTCGATGGTCGTGGTCCGTCTTCGTGGCCGCTTTGCTTGCCGCGCCCTCCAGCACGCAGGCGGACATCACTATGCAGATCACGTCACTTTCCAATCCGGCGCCGAGCTTGGCCAGATATATGATCACCCTCAACAGCACGGGCGGTCCGATCGAGCGCATCGGGGCCATTCAGATCGACGGTCTCGTTCATCAGGCCACCTTTTCGTTTACCCCCATGTTGCAGACCGTCTTTTACGATAGCATCAGCTGGTGGCCGTACACTACCCCGGCCGAATATGATACCCATCTGCTCCTTCGCAGCGATCAATTCTCCGCGATCGTCGGCTCGCCGCTTGGCGAGACGAACGATCAGTCGAACCCGGCCGGTGTGAGCTATTCTCCGTGGCTGTTCGGGATGGGCACGTTCGGACAAGGGAGGGATGGTTATCTAATCCTGGACTCCCCGTATCAATCGACGAGTCTTGATTTTCTGCAAGTGGTCGCCAGGGTGGATGAACCCGGTGTATTAGGATTCGCAATGAACGTCTATGCCGACGGCGTGTGGCACCACATCGGTACTCCCTGGCTCGAGCCTCGCGACGGCATTCTGGTCGATCCGACAAGCCTTGATTTCGGCAATGTTCGCGTCGGAACGACTGCGGTTGACTACACGCAAGCCTGGCTGAGCGAGGCCTATCCGGCCGAGGAAGACGGGGCGGCCTTCCGAGACGCATGGCCCGAGCCTTTCGGTCCCTCGCCATGGTCGGTCGGTGAAGGCGACGTCCAGCTCTCGCGGTATGACAAAGAATCGGTTTCCTTCTCCTTCTCACCCGAATCACGCGGCGAGTTCACCGGGACCGGCCGCGTAAGCGGCCCTTTCGTGATCCGCTATACCGAACTGCCCCTTTCCGGCAAGGGCGTGGGACCGGTGTTCGACTCCGAACAAGCGTCGGGCANNAATTCGACGTTTCATCCGGCGAATCGCCCTCGGACGTATTCTTCGAGATCGCCAACTTGACCGACGACCCGGAATTGGGCGACTTGACCGAACTGAACGTCGCGGCGTCGATCGAGGGCGACGCGGCCGGAGCGTTCGAAATCATCGACGCGGCCATCTTCAAACTCCTCGTTGGACAGACGAGCCCGATCCACTTGCGATTCAACTCGGCCGGGCTCGCGCCGGGCGACTACGAAGCCATATTGGTCCTACGAACCGACGTCGGCGCCGCGTGCGGCGCGACCCATCTGGGCGAGACGCGCTCGTTCACGCTCCACGCCACTGCCGTGCCCGAGCCGTCGACCCTGGTCGGTCTGCTGGGCCTCTTGGTGTCGGCCGCCGTCTTCCGGACTTTTCAAAAAAATGCCCTTGCAAGTCGGGACAAACGTGGCTAGACTCCGCAACCTGTCACCATTTGTCCAAAGCAAGAGCGTCGGCGACGCGGCAACTGAGATAGCGTCTGATGGATCTGAGCGTTCGCGATTCGGCTCAACTGCTCAAGGTCTCGGAAAAGACCATCTACCGCTGGGTGAAGCAGGGTAGCCTGCCGGCCTATAAGGTCAACGAGCAGTATCGCTTCAATCGGGCCGAACTCCTCGAATGGGCCACTTCGCAACGTCTGAACGTCTCGGCCGACATTTTCGCCGAGCCGGACGGCGAGGGGTCGGTCGTGAGCCTGACGGAAGCCCTCAAGGCGGGTGGCATTCACTACCGATTGAGCGGCACCGACAAGGTCTCCGTGCTCGAGTCGCTCGTCGAGATCATGCCGCTGCCCGACCAGGTGGACCGTCCGTTTCTGCTTCAGGTGTTGTTGGCGCGCGAATCGCTCGGTTCGACCGCGTTGGGCAACGGCATCGCCGTGCCGCACGTCCGCAATCCGATCGTCATGCACATCCCGCGGCCAATGGTCACGCTGTGCTTTCTCGAGCAGGCGATTGAGTTCGGGGCGCTCGATGGCCGGCCGGTCCACACGTTGTTCACGATCGTCAGTCCCACGATCCGCGCCCACCTTCACCTTCTATCGCGTCTGGGCTTTGCGTTGGGGCAACCGGTTTTTTCCAAAGTGATCGCCACGCAGGGCTCGCGCGAACAGATTCTCGCCGCCGCCCAATCCGTCGACGAGAGCGTCTCTCCGAAAGCATCGCACTAGAAAGTCTCTCCGTCGTGTTTGGTTTGCTGATAGCGTTGATGATCTTGCCGGCCGCGGGTCTCGTCTCGTTGGCCGTCGGCCGAAGCCCTAAAGTCGCGTGCCTGACGGGAGCGGCCGGCGTGTTGCTCGGCGGCGGCGTGGTCTTGTTTCAGTCGCTGCGCGTACTCATTTCGGGAGTTCCCGAGAGGCTGCGGCTGGAGTGGGCGGTGCCGTTCGG
Source organism: Planctomycetaceae bacterium (assembly GCA_003532715.1). GTDB lineage: Bacteria > Planctomycetota > Planctomycetia > Pirellulales > Thermoguttaceae > UBA11386. The sequence continues at coordinate 4,288 of DOEZ01000101.1, read as the reverse complement.
ATCGGCCAACATGGAAATGGACGCGCTTTCGGCCGTCTTCGCGTTGGTGATCGCGTTGGTGACGATGTTGGCCGCCGTGTATGGATGCGGCTATCTTCAGGCGGACGCCGGCCGAAAGAACCTGGGCGTTTCCTGGTTCTTCTTCAATCTGCTGGCCGCCAGCATGTTGACGGTGGTCCTGGCCCGCAACGGCGTGCTGTTCCTCGTGAGCTGGGAACTCATGTCGCTCTCGTCGTTCTTTTTGGTGACGCGGGACGACGACAAAGAGAGCGTCCGACGGGCCGGATGGATCTACCTGGTGGCCATGCACCTGGGCACGGCTTTTCTGATGGCCTTGTTCCTGCTGTTGGGCAAGAACGCCGGTTCGCTCGATTTCGATCAATTCTCGACGGCAGCCGCGCCCAGCGGTGTGTTGTTCGTGTTGGCCGTGATCGGCTTCGGCACGAAGGCCGGCTTCATGCCGATGCACGTCTGGCTTCCCGAGGCCCATCCCGCCGCGCCTTCGCACGTGTCGGCCGTGATGAGCGGCGTGATGATCAAGACGGGTATCTACGGGCTGCTTCGCATGTTGACGATCCTGGGGCCGCCGCCGGCCTGGTGGGGTTGGACGTTCCTTGCGATCGGCACCGTTTCGGGCATCCTTGGCGTCCTCTATGCCCTGTCACAGCATGACCTGAAACGACTGCTGGCCTACAGTAGCGTCGAGAACATCGGCATCATCGCCATGGGCCTCGGCGTCGGTTGCCTGGGGATCAGCCACGGAAATCCGGCGATGGCGGCTCTCGGATTGACCGGTTGCCTCCTTCACGTCGTCAACCATTCGGTGTTCAAGAGCCTCCTGTTTCTCGGGGCCGGATCGGTCTTGCACGCCGCGGGCACCGGCGAACTCGACCGGTTGGGCGGACTGTCGAAACACATGCCGGTCACCAGCGCGACCTTTCTCGTAGGCGCGGCGGCCATCTCCGGGCTGCCGCCGCTTAACGGCTTTCTCGGAGAGTTCCTCATCTACCTGGGCGCCGTCGGCGGGCTGGGCAGCCAACCTCAAGACACTCCGGCGTGGCCGTTGATGTGCGTGTTGGTCGTCGGTGGACTCGCGTTGATCGGCGGGTTGGCCGCCGCGTGCTTCACCAGCGCTTTCGGCATCGCGTTTCTCGGCGAGCCACGGACCGATGAGGCGGCCCGCGCCCACGAAGCGGGCGCAACGATGCGATGGCCCATGATCGTGCTCGCCGGCTTGTGCGTCCTGATCGGCCTGACGGCTCCGCTGTGGCTCTCGGTGCTCGAACCGGCCGTCGCCGCGATCATTCCGAACCACCTGCGGGAAGCGGCGACGGCAAGCACCAGTCAAGCGGTCGCGCCGCTGACGGGCGTCGTCCTCGGATCAGGCATCTTGCTCGGCCTCGTTGGGCTTCTCGTGTACGTTCGACGGAAGCTGCTCGCCGGGCGGTGCGTGGAACGGAGCGTCACCTGGGGCTGCGGCTACGCGGCTCCCACGCCGCGCATGCAGTACACAGCCAGTTCCTTCACCCGCCCGCTGACGTTTCTATTTCGCCTGTTCCTCCGGCCTCGCGACGAGATTCATCCGCCGCGCGGACTGTTTCCGACCGATGCTCGGCTGCATACCGCCGCTCCCGACCTATTTCGACGACGCGTTTACGAGCCGGCATTTCTGGGCATGGCTTGGATGGCCTCGCGACTGCGTTGGCTGCAACAGGGGCGGATTCAGGTCTACGTGCTTTATATCGCTTTGACCATTCTCGCGCTTCTGATCTGGAAACTCGGCTGATCCCATGTCCATCCTTGCTTCCATCGCGCACGTTCTGCTCGCCTTGCTGCTCGCTCCCCTGTTGCCCGGAATCATCAACCGGGTGAAGGCATGGTTTGCCGGACGGCACGGCCAGCCGCTACTCCAGGCGTATTACGACCTTTGGAAATTGGTCCACCGAGGAGCCGTGTATAGCAAGACGACTACCTGGGTGTTCGTGGCCGGACCGATCGTCGAGTTGGCCTGCGCCGCGACGGCCCTTCTGATCGTTCCGTTGGGCGGCATCCCCGGCTTGCTCGCGTTTCCGGGCGACTTCCTGCTGATGGCCTATCTGTTCGGATTGATGCGTTTCTTCACGATTCTAGCCGCCTTGGACACCGGTTCGAGCTTCGAGGGAATGGGCGCGAGCCGCGAGGCATTCTTCTCGGCGTTGGCCGAACCGGCGCTGTTGGTCGGCCTGGCGTCGCTGACGGTTCTGTCGGACAGCCTGTCGCTGGGCCCCATGTACTCGGCCGTGACGTGGACCGCCATGGCCTCCGTCGGCGGGCCGGCGCTGCTGCTGGTGGCGACGGCCGTGCTGATCGTCTTTCTGACCGAAAACGCCCGCATTCCCGTCGACGACCCGAACACGCACCTCGAACTGACGATGATTCACGAAGTCATGGTGCTCGATCACGGGGGGCCCGATTTCGCGATGATTCAATACGGGGCGTTGCTGAAGCTGTGGGTGCTCGGCGCGCTTCTGGTCGGCATCCTCGTGCCCGTGCGAAGCGGATTCTGGCCGATCGATCTCGCGGCCGGCGTCGCCGGCATGTTGGTTCTGGCGGTGCTCGTCGGCGTGATCGAATCGCTGATCGCACGATTGCGGCTGGTGCGCGTGCCGCAGTTCCTCGTCGCGGCGTCGGTGCTGTCTATTTTGGCCCTGATACTCGTTATGAGGCAACCATGACACCGTGGCTTGACGCCGTTTTGGTCCTGCTGATCCTGACGAACCTGCACCTACTGGGTTCGAGCCGCATCGGGGCCTGCATCCGCACTGTCGCCGTTCAGGCGATGCTCTTGGCGATTGTCTCGTTACTGGCCCAAGNNGTGCTGCTTTTGGCGGTTTTGAGCGTCGCCATCAAGGCCTGCATTTTACCCTGGCTGCTGCGACGCGCCGTCCGCGAGGTCGGGATGCAGAACGAGGTTGAGCCGATCGTGGGATTCACGTCGTCGCTGTTGCTTGGATTGGGACTGCTTGGCGTCGCCATGCACGTCGCCGGTCGATTGCCCTTGCCCGGCGACGACGGCATGAGCTTCTTTGTGTCCGTGGCGCTGTTCACGACGATGGTCGGCATGTTGGTGATCGTCACCCGAAGAAAGGCCGTCACGCAGACCCTTGGATACCTGGCGATGGAGAACGGCATCTACGCCTTCGGGCTGGCCTTCGCCGTCGAGGAACCCTTGTTGGTCGAGATGGGCGTGCTGCTCGACGTCTTCGTCGCCGTTTTCGTCATGGGGATCGCCATTCACCATATCAGCCGCGAGTTCGACCACATCGATACCGATCGGCTTTCGGTCCTGAAGGATTAGTCGCATGATTTGGGCCTTGTTGTTGATTCCGGCGACGGCGGGACTGGCCTCGCTGATAATCCGGCCGAACGGGCCGCGTCGAGTCCTCCTCCTGCTGGCCGCCGCCGCGCACGCCGCGTTGGTGGCCGGTTGTTGGGTCCGGACGCCCGAACCGGTCGTCCACGGCTGGATGGCCGTCGACTCCCTGTCGCTCCTCTTTCTCGGCATCACCAGCGTGCTCTTTCTGGCAACCTCCGTCTACGCGGTCGGGTATCTCGGAAATGGGAGCGGGCGGGCAGGACGCCACGGCGACGACGACCTGCCTTTCGTGAACTTTCCCGAGGCCGTCTTTGTCGGATGCCTGTTGCTGTTTCTGGCGACCATGACCCTGGTATCCGTGAGCCGTCACTTGGGGCTGATGTGGGTAGGCGTCGAAGCCACCACCCTGGCGAGCGCCCCATTGATCTACTTCCATCGCCACCACCGATCGCTCGAAGCGACGTGGAAATACCTGCTGATTTGTTCCGTCGGCATCGCACTGGCGCTGTTGGGGAATTTCTTCGTCGCCGTGGCCGCGCGGTCGGCCGACGGGGCGGTCATCCATCTGACGGTCGACCACTTGATCGCGCACGCCGACCGGCTCAATCCCCTCTGGCTCAAGGCCGCGTTCCTTCTCTTCCTGGTCGGTTATGGAACCAAGATGGGGCTCGCCCCGCTGCACACCTGGCTGCCCGACGCTCACAGCGAGGCTCCGTCCGTCGTGTCGGCGCTGCTCTCCGGGGCGCTTTTGAACTGCGCGTTTCTGACGATTCTTCGGGCCCATTCGCTCTTGTCCGCGGCCGGCCTGGCGGCGTTCAGTGCCGATCTTCTGGTGTTGTTCGGGTTGATTTCGATGGGCGTGGCGGCCGTCTTCATCCTCGGCCAGTCCGACTTCAAGCGGATGCTGGCCTATTCCAGCGTCGAGCACATGGG
>DOEZ01000094.1 GCA_003532715.1 Planctomycetaceae bacterium | reverse complement strand
TATTGCCTCGGGTCGGTGATGGGGCCGCACCCGTTTCCCATGATGGTCCGCGATTTTCAGTCGGTGATCGGCCGCGAGGCGCGCGAGCAGTGCCTCGAGCAGTTGGGGCGTCTGCCCGATCTGATCGTCGCCTGTGTGGGGGGTGGGAGCAACGCCGGCGGCATGTTCTACCCGTTTATCGAGGACAAGGAGGTGGCCCTGTTGGGCGTCGAGGCGGGCGGCCGTTCGGACAAGCCGGGCGACCATGCCGCGCCGTTGGGTTTTGGCCGTCCCGGCGTTTTGCACGGCAGTTTGAGCTACGTCATGCAGGACGAGGATGGCCAGACCTGTCCGGTCCATTCGATCTCGGCCGGGCTCGACTATCCGGGCGTGGGGCCGGAGCACAGCTACTGGAAGGACACCGGCCGCGTCGCGTACACCGCCGCCAAGGATGACGAGGTGCTCGATGCCTTCGATGTTCTCGCACGAAACGAGGGCATTCTCGCGGCCTTGGAGAGTTCCCACGCGGTGGCGAAGGCGATCGAGGAAGCGGCTCGGCGACCGTCGGACCAGATCGTCCTGGTGAACCTTTCGGGGCGGGGCGACAAGGACGCGGCCGAAATCGCCCGCGTGCGCTCGTGTCGGTGAGCGATCGACGCCATCGGCCCGGAATGGTTGGAATAATGCCGAGAATCGAGCCAGTCGTTCGTTTTCGTCGAAGGTCTCCCCATCTTATGCTTGGTGGACCTATAATGGATGAGTATTTCCCTTCCGCGCCGGCTCTAGTGTAGCGGGGCGGATCGGGCAGATAGGGCATTCCAGCGCGAAGCAGTCCAGCGGAATCCAATCACATCGACGCCTAGTCCGACAAGAGAACCCGAGCCCTTGCCATGAAGCAGATCCTCCAAAACCTCAAATCCGGCAAAATCAGCGTCGCCGACGTGCCGCGACCTTTGCTCATGCCCGACGGAATCGTCGTTCGGACCCGTAAGTCGCTCATTTCGGCGGGTACCGAGAAGATGATGCTGCAGTTGGGCAAGAAGAGCTTGCTGGGCAAGGCCAAGGAGCGGCCCGACCTGGTAAAAAAGGTGCTCGACAAGGTCCGCCGCGATGGTTTTCTGGCCGCGTTCAAGACGGTTCGCGATAAGCTCGACAGCGACGTGCCGTTGGGCTATAGCAATACGGGCGAAGTGCTCGAGGTTGGGGCGAAAGCCCGGCGATTCGAGGTCGGCCAGCGGGTGGCATGCGCCGGCGCCGGTTATGCCAATCACGCCGAGGTCAACTACGTGCCCAAGCTTCTGGCCGTGCCCGTGCCGGCCGGCGTGTCGGACGAAGCGGCGGCCTATTCGACCGTCGGCACGATCGGCCTGCAAGGGATTCGGTTGGCCGACCTTCGTGTTGGTGAATCGGTCGTCGTGATGGGACTCGGCCTGATCGGGCAACTGTGCGTCCAAATGCTCAAGGCGTCGGGATGCCGCGTCGCTGGGCTCGATTTTGCCCCGGATCGCGTCAAGTTGGCCGCCGAGCACGGCGCCGATTTGGCACTTGTCATCGAGGGCGAGCAGACGGAGAAGCAGGTTCTCGACTTCACTCGCGGGCGAGGCGCCGACGCAGTTCTCATCACGGCCGCCACCAGCAGCAACGAGCCGGTCGAGCAGGCCGCCCGGCTGGCGCGCGACCGTGCCCGGGTCATCATGGTCGGCGTGACCGGCATGGAGCTGCCCCGACGCGACTACTTCCAGAAGGAACTCACGTTCATCGTGTCGCGGTCGTACGGGCCGGGCCGCTACGACACGAACTACGAGGAGCACGGCCACGACTACCCGATCGGGCACGTCCGCTGGACCGAGAACCGCAATTTCGAGGCGTTTCTCGACCTCGTGGCCGGCGGCATGGTTCGGCCCGAGGTGCTCACGACGCATCGTTTTCCGATCCAGGAGGCCGACAAGGCTTTTGAGTTGATTCTCGGCAGCGACGAGCCGTACCTGGGCGTTGTGCTCGAGTATCCCGAGGCCGAAGGCGGACGAGACACGGCCCGCGTGACGCGCATCGAGCTGGGCGACCGCCGTCCGGCGAAGACGGGCGACACGGTGGGCGTTTCGTTCGTCGGGGCGGGCGGTTTCGCTCGGGGGTTTCACCTGCCGAATCTGGCAAAGACGCCGGCCGCGCGGCTTCGAGGCATGATCGACGCCTCGGGCCCGGCCGCGCGGAGCGCGGGCGACAAGTTCGGCTTTGCCTTCTGCGGCTCGAAGGAAGAAGACATCCTCGGCGACGCCGAAACGGACGTCGTCTTCTTCTCGACGCCCCACTCGCAACATGCCGACGCCGTGTGCCGCGTGTTGGCCGCGGGCAAGTCGGTGTTCGTTGAAAAACCGCTGGCCATCGACATGGAGGGGCTTCGCAAGGTGTGCCGCGCGGCCGAATCGAACCCGGGCAGCGTGCTGGTCGGCTTCAACCGGCGGTTTTCACCGCTGGCCGTGTTGCTTAAGGAGTCTCTCGCCGGTCGCGGGGCCCTGAACGTGCAATACCGTTGCAACGCTGGGCCGCTGCCCGAGGGACATTGGATCGGCGATCCGGCCGAGGGTGGCCGGATCATCGGCGAAGCGTGCCACTTTCTTGACTTCTTTGCGTTTTTGACCGGCGCGGCTCCCGTTACGGTCATGGCGGCCGCTCCGTCGACCGGGGCGGCCGACGACGTTGCGGCGACGATAACGTATGCCGACGGCTCGGTTTGCCAACTGATCTACACAACGGTCGGGCCGGGTTCGTACAGCAAGGAACGAATCGAGGCATTCGCCGGTGGCCGCGTGGGCGCGATCGAGGATTTCCGCGTGTTGTATGTGGACGATGGCGCCCGGCGCGTCAAGCCGAAGAAGCTGACGCAGGCCAATAAGGGACACGCCCAGGAAGTCACGGCGTTTCTCGATTCGTTGCGGCAAGGCGGGCCGTCGCCGATCAGCTTCGACTCGCTGGTGGACACGACCTTGGTCAGCTTCGCCGTGCTCGAGAGCATCGGCCGCGGAGAGGTGATCGCGCTGGACGACATGCGAAGATCGCTTTCGACTGAAGACGGCGATGCGGTGTCGCCCGAATGCGAATAACCACCGTGCGACGGTCGATCCATGGGTGACTTGGCCAGAACGCTTCGCACGATCCGCTATCTGCGTCCGTCGCAGTGGTACTGGCGATTGCGCTACCGGCGCGAAGCGGCCCGGTCGGTGGTCGTGCCCCGCGTGCCGAGCGTGATGGCCGCGCGAGACGATTTTCCCAGTGTGCTGCTCGGCCATCGGTCCGATGCGACCGGCGATCCGGCGGACGAGGAGCAATTCGTCGAGCACTTGGAGCGGGGCCGTTTCGTGCATCTGAACGAAGGGCGCGATCTGGGCGTCGATCCGATCGATTGGCGGCTCGGCCCGCGAGAGAGCGACCGGCTTTGGACCATCACGCTTCATTATCACGCCTGGGCCTTGCGGTTGGCGAGTATCGTGCGTCGCGAGAGTACACTGGGCGGGCGTGCCGATCGGCTGCTGCGTCGGTACCTGGGCGACTGGATCACCCGGTGCGATTTGAGCGCCGAGGGGAGCCGCGCCCTGGCCTGGAACGCCTACGCCGTGGCG
>DOEZ01000190.1 GCA_003532715.1 Planctomycetaceae bacterium | reverse complement strand
CCGGGCACCGCGGCGCGTCCGTCGGTTCCGCGTGTGTCGTACTTGCCGTTGACGATGGCTGCCATGCCCTGCGGCCCCGAGTTGTGCTTGCTGGCGTCGGGACTGAAGATAACGAAGCCGGCAGGCACGGGGCGACCTCCCCACGTGACGGTTCCCCGCAAGTCGACCCGCGGCACGGAAGAGTCGGTCTTGCCGCAACCGGCCGACGTCACGATCACAACCAGACTCATAATTGAGATCAGCCCGAAACCAATTCGGCGTTCCGCATTTCTCACCGGAATATCCTTCTATTGTGGAGCCGCAGCCGCTTCGCCACCGCTCATGCTGCAAAGGGCCTTGTAAAGAATTAGGTCGATATCTTCGTTCACGAACGTCACCGACCCGTCGGCCAAGGCAAACTGCGCTCCGCCCGGATGGTCGCTGCCGAACGCCGCCTCGTTGTCGAGGTCGACATCGATGAACGGCGTGTTGATCGCGTCCCGAACATTCTTCATGGCGCCTTGCGCCTTGGTTCCTTTATTGCTGTTAGTGATTGGATCGTTCGTTCCCGAGATAAACGCGCCGGCCGTCCACGCATTTCCGTCCCCGCTCATCATCTCGCCCAGCATCAGTGTCTTCGACGTTCCGTCAACGATGTCCTTGATACGCACGGTCGAGTTCATTCCCAGCACCCCATCCAAGGCATACCCTCCGTAGTTGAGCACGCCAATGAACGCGCCAGGATAGTCTTGGCCGGTCGCCGGATTGTATCCCAGCGGACCCGCCACGCCCAAGTAGTGCGACACATGAGTCACCCGGCCGTCCGTCAAGCTGAACGAAAGCTTGGTGTTAAGGCCCGCCGCGGAGGGGCATTGGAACAAATCAACGCGGTTCGTGGCGATCAGGTTTGCCCTGTTCGTCCCCTCGTTGTTGGCGTAACCGCGGCATTCTCCCCGATTGAAGGTCCCATAGGTTATCATCTGCTCGTAGATCGCCCCCTGTTCGACAAACGGCAGGATGAAGCAGCGCCACGACAAGTTGTTGACCGACATGCCCCCCGGCGGAAACTGTTGGTGAGAGTCGTGGTAGTTCTGTAATCCCACGGCAAGTTGCCTGAGATTGCTGCCGCAGCGCATGCGCCGCGCCGCTTCGCGCGCTGCCTGCACGGCCGGCAGCAACAGCGATACCAAAACGCCAATGATGGCAATCACCACGAGAAGCTCTACGAGCGTAAAACCCGATCGCGTACGCTTCACTTCCACCTCCGCGTTCCTTTATCCACAAGGATAGGCAGGTCGTCCATGGCGTTTCAAGATCACTCCGAATCGAACATGCACCCCGGCTCGACCGGCAACGCCACGGTCACCGTCCCGCTTGCGACCCTTTCTGTTCGGGAATATCGAAGTCGAACGAGCTCGCTTCCTTCGGCAAGTCGATGTGAGTGGTGTAAGTCAGGCTTCCCTCGTCGGACGGCTCGTCCTCGTCGCGTTGGCTTGGGTCCATGAACGCGGTGATTTGGACCACCAAGGGGCCGCTGACCGCGCCGCGGCCGAACTGGTCGGTCGCGTAGCGGCCGTTCTCGATGTTGGCGAAACCCTGGGGGCCCTGGTTGCCTTTCGATGCGTCGGGCTCGAAGACGAGATGGCCCGCCGGCACCGGTTTGCCTTGGTAGGTGACCTGGCCTGTCAGGCTGTACCGTTCGGCTTTGTCGCCGCCGCATCCGGCGAGCGGAGTCAATCCGCACGCGAGGATCGCGAAAACGCGGAGGACGGCAGTGGGGGCGATTCTACTCATGGCTTATTTGATTATCTGCATCTCTTCCTTGGCGATGCTCGCCGTGGCGCGATAGACGTTGATGTCGACGTCCTCCTGGACGAAGGCAATGCTTCCGTCGCATCTCGCGAAATTGGCTCCGCCCGGGTGCATGCTGCTGAAGGGCATGCTGTTGAATTCAACGACTGCCGGCACGGGATTGACGCTGAAATAGACGTTTTTGGCGCTGGACATGCCGTTTTTCGACGCGGTGGTTCCACTCCACATGATTCCACGGACCCAACTCGACGCGTCGCCCCCCTCCGCCCTATAGCCGCTCGGAGCCCTCGGCATGGCAATCTCGCCAAGGACGAACGAGTTGCTCGTTCCGTCGGTGATGTCTTCGAAGCGGATTCGTGAGTCCAGATACATGGGACCGTCCGTTGCATATCCCCCGTTGTTGCCGCTGTCCACGGCGTAGAAGCCGATGGGGTCCTTCGGGCCGGCGACGGCGTAGTAGTGGGAAGTGTACGGTTTCTGCTCGGTGGCCAGACCCGAGTCGATCGTGCTGGAAGGATGACTGGCCAGTAGCTGTGTCGCCGATGGGCAGAAGAAATCGGCGATCGGAGTCAAGGCGTGCTCGTTCTTCCTCGGTCCTCGATGGCTCGGATTGCTCGCCGCGTCGCCCGGGCCGTTAAAAGGTCCGTAGTCGAAGCTAAACAGGTCATACAGATGCTGCTGTTCGATATACGGGAGCACGAAGACGTTCCACGAGAGGCCGTTTCTCAACAGCGCGCCCGGCGGCAGGTGGCCGCTGGCCGAGTGATAGTTCTGCAAGGCCAAGGCAAGCTGCTTCAGGTTGTTGGTGCAGTTGATCCGTCGCGCCGCCTCGCGGGCCGCCTGAACGGCGGGCAAGAGCAGCGCGATGAGGATTCCGACGATGGCGATCACCACCAAGAGTTCCACGAGCGTAAAACCGTGACGTTGCGTTCTCACCTTTGTGCTCCTACTGTTTCAAGACGCCAACCGGGAAACGAGGGGCATCCGACGAGCGCGGATGACAGTCTTGGCCGCGTCATCGACAGCGATCACTCGGGCGCCCCCCATGCTGTCCCGCGTCTTCGCACGCAAGGGGAAGCGGAACACGGCGCCGCGTGCCGACGCCGTGCTCCGCCAGTCCCTTTCCCGTCTCCAACAAGCAGCCCTCCGCCCCAGGACATCCCCATCGATTGGACGCCAGCACTCAATTTGTATCCACGAACCGTTCTGGTTCGTCGTGGGGTGCGTCGCGACGCACCCTGCAATTCTCTCAATAGCGAGGGACGGCCCCCGTCTTCCTCCGCCTTATTCCACCGTGCCGAATTCCGTTGCGATGAAGTCGGTCTGGCGGCCCGTGTTGAGCGACGCGTCGCGCGTCGTCAACCCCCAGAGGACCGGCAGGTCAATCGATTCGCTGACGGCCTGGACGTGTCCATCGACGAACGCGAAGTTTGCGACGTCTGGGTGGGCGCTCTGGATGTCCGAGTTATTGAAATACCCCTGGCTTCTATTGTTGATTCCGTAGCCCGTGGTGAGCTGACCCGAGGTGTGCCAACTGAACCCGAGTTTACATGCGGCCGGGTTTTCGCACTCCGACTTGGCTGGGTCGTTGTCCTGGGTGACGTCGCATTCCCCGATCAGAAGCGTCTTGCTCGTGCCGTCGACGATGTCGGCCATTCTAATGCTGGAGAGAACGAAAATGACACCCTCGCCGTCGTGGGTCCGAGCGCGTGTAAGAACCTTGGAGCCACTAAAGACTTTCGTGCGGTAGGTGGCGATGCCGCCATAGTTGGTTTCGCCGGTGTCTTCGTCGCCGGGGATGCTCGACGTGCAGTGGACGAACTGGGGCGCTTCGGCGCTGGGGCAAACGTAGATCGAGATGATCGTCTTGACGCCACTGCGGTTATTCCCTTCGGCGACGAGCTTGTCGGTGTCGATCAGGTTGGCCCAGGCCTGGTTCTCGAGAAAAGGCAAAATCAACACGCCCCAACCCCATTTTGTGTTGGAGCTTGACGGGATGGGCGCGGGCGAATCGTCGTAGGTGTTTGTGCCCGAGAGCGGAAAGCAACCGCGGGCATTTTCGTAGTTGAGCAATCCCACGGCTATCTGTCGCATATTGTTGGCGCACGACATGCGGCGAGCCGCCTCGCGCGCGGCTTGAATGGCCGGCAAGAGCAGCGCGATGAGGATTCCGA
>DOEZ01000297.1 GCA_003532715.1 Planctomycetaceae bacterium | reverse complement strand
ACCGGATGCTGCCGCGTCTTCGGCAGGGCACGCATTCAATGTTTCGCAGCGCGAAGAGTTGCCTAAGCACGGTGTTGAGGCGGTTTCGCAATTCGAAGCACGAGAAGAAGTAGTGCGTGCGCCATCGGGTTTCTGTCGTCACCCGTTCTCGGCTCAAGGGTGGCCGCAATGCTAGACGAATACCGGGCCATGGTGAGGATCTTCGCCTTCAAACGGAACTATGGTAGGCCGTAGCGCCCCTGACGCGTGAATCGATCGACTGCTCCAATCAAGATCATGGTGCTCGTGGCGGCCAGGGACGTTTCGGGCCCCGTCAAGGGGGTGTTCCAGCTTCTCGAACATTGCGACCGTTCCGTGCTCCAATTTTATTTATATGGCTTTCAGTATCGCGATGGCCGAACAGAGCCGTTTCGTCGCGCGGCACGCGACCGAGGAATTCCTGTTCGTCTCCTCGCCCAAAACGGTGCTTCTTATCTGGGGCTCGTTTGGCAGATCGTGCGCGAGATTCGCGACAAAGAGATCACGATTGTGCAGAGTCATGGGTACCTGCCAACGTTTCTGGCATTTGTTGCGAAGCTGTTCTGCCGNNGATATGTTTCATGCACGGAACGACAACGGAGAACATCAAGGTCCGCGTCTACAATTGGATCGACAACGTTCTACAACTTGCGGCGGACCGAACCATTCTGGTATCGCACTCTCAACGTCGCCGCGTATTCGGCGGTCGGAACGAGGCCCGCGTCCACGTCCTTCACAATGCGGTCGACGTTGACAATCCGATGCCCTGTTCGGCCGAAGCTCCGTCGCTTCGCGGCCGTTTCTCGATTCCGAATGGCAATCCTATCGTGATCGCTGTTGCCCGACTCAACCCCGAAAAGGGAATCGACGTCCTGATCGATGCGTTTGCGATCCTGGCGGAGCAATTGAGCAATGTTCATCTCGTGCTCGTCGGCGATGGCCAGGAGCGCCGTCGCCTCGAGAAGCAATGCCAGAAACGGCAACTCAACGGCCGGGTCCATTTCGCCGGTTATTCCGCGATGCCGGGCGATCTTGTCGCCGAGGCCGACGTACTCGCGCTTTCCTCGCGGTCGGAAGGGCTTCCGAACGTTGTTCTCGAAGCGATGGCGATGGGCAAGCCGGTCGTGGCGACAACTGTGGGAGGGGTTCCCGAGGTTATCGAGGATGGGATAAGCGGCCGACTGGTTCCGCCCGACCAGCCGGATTTGCTTGCGCGAGCACTAGCCGAACTTTGCACGACGCCGGACCTTCGGAAGCGACTTGCCGCAAGTGGAAGACTGCGCGTGCAAGAGGCATTCTCGATCGAAGGACGAGCGGCCAAGCTTCAGAGTTTGTATCAACATCTGCTGTAGTCGTGCGACCGTCAGGTTGCATACTGGGTCTGCAAACTTGGCTTGCGCATCGAGATTGATCGGATCATACCCCGGCAAACTGTAGTCTTGATTAACATTCGTCCGCAGCGGTAGGGAATCGAACGACCTTTCTCCACCTGATCCGGAACGACTGTCGCCACGGATACTGATGAATAGAAGTGATATACAGATTTCGACCATGGTAGATCGGAATGCGACTGCACACGATGGCAAGCCAGACGGCACAGGACTTCGCGTTCTTCATGTCGTTCCATCGCTCGAAATTGGCGGGCTAGAACATGTCGTGCTAGACCTTGTTCGACTTGGAGCAGAATTGGGACAGGAATCGCACGTATTGTGTATCGATCGCCTTGGAGATCTGGCTCCTGCCGTCGATGCGGCGGGCGGACACGTCCACTGTTTGAAGAGGCCGCCGGGTTTCCGGTTTGCCGAACTCAAAGGACTTCGTGAAATACTCCACATTATTCGTCCCGACGTCATGCATACCCATTACCCGGGCGGACTCTATTATGCAGGGCCCCCGGCGCGCCGACTTGGACTTGAGGCCGTCATTCACACGGAGCATGGCCCCTCCTATGACGATGGTTGGCGAAGCCGCCTGGTGGGCCGGATGGGCGCGCGACACGCGAAGACGTTTGTCTGTGTCTCCCACGACACGGCCCGCCACGTACTCCGTCATCGCATCGTCGCCAAGCGAAAGATACAGGTGATCTACAACGGAATCGATGTTGAGCACTTCCGGCAGGCATGTGGCGAGCGTGATTCGGTGCGGGCCGAGCTTGGCATATCCAACGCCGCGTGCGTCGTCGGCACTGTTGGACGTCTCTCGGAGGTGAAGCGTCAGGACGTACTCATTCGTGCCTTTGCCCATGTTCGACACACGATGCCCGAGAGCCGATTGTTGCTCGTCGGCGACGGCCCCGCCAGGGCCGAATTAGGGCGTCTTGTGGAGAGCCTTGGCCTTGTGGATCACGTGATCTTCGCCGGCTATCGCGCGGACCGCGAGCGTTGCCTGGCGGCCATGGACGTTTTTGCCTTGACTAGCGATTCCGAGGGGACCCCCCTGTCGCTTCTTGAAGCGTGGGCGGCCGGTCTGCCGGTTGCGGTGACCGAGGTCGGGGGCTTGCCCGAACTAGTCAAAGACGGCGTCACTGGCATGATCGTACCTCCGCGCGAGCCCGAGACGCTGGCGACGGCGTTGCTGTGTGTCTTATCGGACGGCGGGCTGCGGCGGCGTCTGAGCGAAGCCGGCGGGCGCGAAGCGCGGTCGCGGTTCGATCGCCGCGTCATGGCCGAACAATATGCCCGGGAATACGCGAGCCTACTTGCTCGGTAGCAATTCCTCCGGCATAGCCCTTTATAGAGTCACACATACGATGAGGAGTGTTCTTAAGCGAATCGGAAACGCCGTTTTCCTGATGCTTCTATGTCCTGCTGGGGTACTCGCACACTTTGGCCGCGCCGTTTTGGGTTCGGAGGAAGTTTTTTTGCTGCATGCTCATCTGTTCGCGATTGTCCCCGGACAACTCGGAGTATTCACCCGTCGCGCCTACTATTGGTGGACCCTGAAGGCCTGCGGAAACGACCTTGTCGTCGGATTCGGTTCCTTCTTCACCGGTAGCCAGGTTATTCTTGGCGATTCCGTGTGGATCGGCCAATATAGCGTGTTGGGCAACGTAGTGATTGGATCACGTGTGTTGATCAGTGACCATGTTTCAGTTCTGACTGGTCGTTATCAGCATGTCCGCGATCGAGCGGGCATGCTGATCGTCGCTCACGACCGCCTCATCCGCGTTACGATCGGCCGGGATACGTGGATCGGGGCAGGCGCAATCATCATGGCCGATGTTGGAGAACAGTGCATCGTGGGGGCCGGAGCGGTCGTCATCGAGCCCGTTCCGGCTCGGAGCACGGCTGTTGGTGTTCCCGCTCGGAGCACGGGCGAGTCAAGGCGGCCTGAATGAACTGAGCGAGGAGTAATGGTATTGAGTTGGATGTTCAAGAAGGGCAAGACGAATTGTTCTTCGATTGTGCGGCTATGGGAACGCAGATGAGTAGCAGCTCGAATCAGACGGAGCAGATAAGGGAGTTCTTTGATCAGGATTCCGCGCGCTATCTGCCGACGCGTTACACGTCCGAGTACAGAGATTGTCACCAGTATTCCTATATTGTGCGACGAACGAGAGTACTCGATCTGCTTGGCCAGGTGGGAGGCCGAGTTTTGGACGTCGGATGTGGCCCCGGTGTCTTCACCAGGGATTTGCTCGACAGAGGTTGCCGCATCGTCGCGTGTGATATCTCGCAAATGATGATTGAGCAAGTCCGTACGCGTTTCCCGCATGAAGTGGAGACTGGTGTCGTGCAATGTCACGTTGGTGAGATCCATGGAATGGATGCCGAGCCTGAGTCATTCGATGCGGCAATTTGTATTGGTGTGATGGCATATATCGCAGACGAGGATCACTTTCTCCGGAAGCTTGCGAGTCTCCTCAAGCCTGGCGGGTATGCGGTGATACAGTACTCCAAGAAGCGATCTCCGAAGGCACTTCACGAGCAGTATGTCTATCCACTTCTCACGCGTCTGAAGTGCCTGGTCGCCGGCCATCGCCAGAGCTCGGCAAACTGGGATTTCACGCTTCGAAGATACCATCCCAAGCAGTTCAACGCCGTAATGGCGTCCCATGGACTGCAAATCGAGGATTCCGCGCAATTTGATTACACTCTCCCCCTTCTGAGTTCAGTTGCCACTCGAGCGAATCTTTGGTTTGCAGAGTCTATGGAAAGAGGAAGAAGAGGCATCTTGACGTCTTTGCTTGCTGGCGACTATGTTGCACGATATCGTAAGTGAGCGGTCAATCGGACAGATTGTTCGCTCGATCTTTCGAACGATGGATCGGTAAAACACTAATTCGAAGGCTATCACACAGGAGTTCGAATTGTGGACAGGCGTAGTAGTGATCAACTCAATTGGCGACGTGGCGGGTAGTGTTTTCCTGCTGATAGCCAGCAGCTTAGGGCGATGTTCAGGCGAGAACTTTTTAGTCGATCATGTCGCTTGGTTTGTTGATACTCCTGACCGCGGTCTATTTCATCCGCCCCAGCGAATGGGTTCCGGGACTGATGGGGACTTCTCTGTATCTCTGGATCATGGTGGCCGCCATGATCGTCAGCGCGGAGAAGTTGGTGCGTTCGCTTTCGCCCGAGTCGCTTCGAGCGTATCCGGTTTCCGCCTGTGTCGCGGGTCTGTGGGTGGTTACGCTTGTTTCGGAACTACTGAATGCTGGCGCCTGGGATGCCGCAACGGGCTTTGGCAAAGCATCCGTCTTCTACTTCTTGATGGTAGGGGTCGTTGATTCGAGAACGAAGTTAGCCTTGTTCCTCCAAAGTTTCGCAGGTGTGCTCTTCTTCGTAGCGCTTCTTATCATTCTCAACTATCACGGAGTGGTTGCCACCAACATGGGCTATGCGCTCGCCCAAACTGAAGATTCTACCGTTGGAGTCAGCGCCGTTCGCGTCGCGGCAGTGGGCGGAGCGACGTTCGATCCAAACGACACGGCCGCCTTGGTTGTCTTGGGAATCCTGACCTCGCTGCATTACACGACGCTGGCGCGTCCGCGCCCCCTCCGCGCCGTCTGGTTGGCTGCGGCCGTGCCGATGGTCTACGTTTTGCAGTTGACCGATTCGCGCGGCGGCTTCTTGGCCCTGATGACGGGCCTCGGCGTCTACGTGGTTGCGCGATGGGGCAGGAAGGGCGTTGTGGCGGGCCTGGTCTTGCTTCCGCTGGTGGCGGCGTATGTGGCCTCGGAACGCATGGCCGGCATCGGTTCCGCACTTCGCGACGACACGGGGCAGAATCGAATCCAGTTCTGGTGCGACGGTCTACTGCTTTTCAAGCGGCACTTCCTCCTTGGGACTGGGCCCGGCGGTTTTGTTGCGCATGTCGGCAAAGCCGCGCACAATACTTTTGTTCAAGCCTTCGCCGAGTTGGGCGCGGCGGGTGGCACGCTTTTTCTTGGGGCGTTCGCCTACGGCCTTTGGGCGAATTACCGCCTCGTCCGACCGTCGAATCCGGAAGCTGAAGAGGAAGAAGGCGAGGATGAAGACAGACCGGAGCGCGCCGACCCGACCGTTGCGTTAGTCTTGAGCCTCCTTTCGGCCTACGCGGTTGGCATCCTGGCACTGAATCACCTCTTCGCCACGAATACGCTGCTCGTGCTCGGATTGGCCACGGTCGTGACGGCGCTGAACGACTCGCGCAATACGCTTCCTGGTGTAACCTTGCTGGCTCGGGCGTGCGTGCTTAGCGCCGTCTTCGTAGTCGCAACCCATGTGACGGCCCGATTGTTGGTTCGATGGTAACCCGGTTCGCCCGCTATCGTCGTTGAAACGACTTCTTGAAGGAGAACGTGTGGCGAAGACCACATAAAGAGAAGATGGCAAGAATTCTGTATCTGTATCCCAGCCCGATTCCTCCCAGTCGGGACAAGAACACCCCGATGCTCTATTTGTCGGACGACCACTTCGGTGAGGTCTTGCAGCCCGTTTGGCCGGAGTTTGAGGGGGAGACTTGTATCGAAATCGATCGGTTTCGATTTTGGCTTGTCCGATTGAGAAGGATTCCTTCGTTTCTCAAGAGGATTCTGGAAGCGATCTACTTCATCTTCAAAGGGGTCTCGCTGCATCGTTCGGGAAGTTGTGGGTTTGACCTGATCATCAGCTACGGCTGGAACACAACGGGCATTGTAGGGACGGTTCTGAAATGGCTGACCGGTGCCAAGCTGATTGTTGAAATACCGGGGGCACCGGGGGCCGCGTACCTCGTCTCCTCCCCTCGTGTGTCATGGCGTTGCCGCGTGAAGGCACGCCTGACCCGATGGATATTGCAGCGTGTGCTCGATCGAGCGGACGGCATAAGGATGCTCTACCCAACGCAGTTGGACCGATTTCCGTCAAAGGATTATGTTCCAAGGAGCCACTTCCCTGACTTTGTGTCTATAAGTCGTCTCGAGCCAACGGACACGGACGAGCGTTTTATCTTGCTACTGGGCTATCCTTGGTACCTGAAGGGGGCGGATGTGCTCATTCGAGCATTTCACGCGATCAAGGACGAGTTTCCCGATCATCGGCTGCGGATTGTGGGGCATTGTCCGGACCGAGCCTTTTTCGAGCAACTTCGCCAGAATGAAGAGAGGATCGAGTTTCAGCGTGGCATACCCAATGCCGAGGCCATGAGGCTAATGGCTTCGTGTTCGGTCTTCGTGCTTGCCTCTCGGACGGAGGGCATGGGTCGCGTCTTACTCGAGGCGATGGCGCTGCGAAAACCGATCGTTGCCTCGCGTGTGGACGGCATTCCATATTATGTCAAGGACGGAGAGAACGGACTCCTGTTCGAATCCGAGAACGTCGTCGAACTCGCATTCCAGCTTCGGCGCGTCCTGGGCGATCGCGACATGGCCCGGCGACTTGCCGACAACGGGTATCGGGTCGTTCACGAGAAGTATTCCGAAAAGTGCTTCGCCGAGGCATACGACCATCTGATTGAGGCGGTACTCGCTAGTACGGACGTGGCAGTGTGCCGTGACGGGATTCCCAATCCTAGGATTCTTGCGACACCGGACGATGCATCGAACGTCTGCGCGTCTGACTCCAACAAATGACCTGTTCGAAAAGTCGAGTCTGAATGTCTCTCGTCAAGTCTGCCTTCCGCGGCGGCGTGTGGTTTGCCGCGTTTACGACCATGAGTCAAGCCATCTCGTGGTGTGCCACGTTGGTGGTTGCGAGGCTGCTCGTGCCCGGCGACTACGGTTTGATGTCGATGGCCACGATCTTCACGGGATACGTGCAGGTTTTTTACGAGATGGGCGTGGGCTCGGCGATTATCCAAAGGGAGAAGGTCACGGACGAGGAACTGTCGAGTTTGTTCTGGGCTCTGTTCTTCTGGGGCATGGTTCTCGGTTTGCTATGTTTCGTGCTGGCTTACCCGACCGTGCTCGTCTTTGATGAACCCCGCGTGTTTCATGTGACGCAGGTCGTCTCGGTACTGTTCGTTCTAGGAACGACATTCGTGGTTCCGAGCACGCTGCTCAAGCGGCAATTACGCTTCAAGGCGATTGGCTTCGTCATGTCGGTTTCGGTCGTTGTCTCCTGTCTGGCGATGATCATCATGGCCTACGCAGGAGCGGGAGTATGGACGTTGATCGGCGGCCACATTCTTCGTTCAACCCTACAGCTTGTCCTGGTTTCTGCCGTGTCCGGATGGCGACCCAAGCTACACTTTGTGCATGGGGAAACGGTCCCTTATCTACGTTTTGGCCTTCCGGTTGTGGCTGGAAATTCACTGCGATATGTATATTCGAGCGCGGCCGTGTTCTTCGGTGGACGAGCGTTCACGGCGTCCGGTCTTGGGTTTTACTCACTGGCACATCAGCTTGCCGCTATTCCGAACGACAAAATTCTCTCACTCGTCAACAGCGTTTCGTACCCCGTCTTCTCGCGGCTACAAGACGATGATTGGGAATTCCAACGCTTCTATCTGCGATTGTCACAATTCGTGGCGTTCATCGTTATGCCGGCGTACGTGGGCGGGATCTTTCTGTCGGCCGACATCATTCCTTGGCTGCTGGGCGACAAGTGGCAACCGAGCGTCTTGCCGTTTCAGCTTCTGTGCGTGTCGTTTCTGCTGTCGGCGTTGTCGAGTCCAAGCCACCTTGCGAACACGGCCCAGGGGCGACCTCATTGGGGCTTTTGGTTCCAAGCTTTTTGTGCAGCGACCATGACAGGCGGATTCTACCTGGCTGCCTCGTCGGGCGAACCGGCCTACTTGGCCGTTCCGTGGGTCGTCATTTTGGCGCCGGCCGAACTAATATACACGTGGATTACGCTTCGAAAAGTCGGCATTCCGGTGCGGGCACTGCTCGCACAATGGAAGGCGCCGTCGCTGGCCACGCTTTCAATGCTCGCCGTATTGATCGTNNCTGCATTCGTTCACTTTTTCGTCGACATGCCTGCCCGCGGGGCGGCCTACGTGTTACTCGCCATTGCGCTTGGCGCGGCATGGTATGGAGTGTATATCTTCGTGCTCCAGCGCGAGTTTGTGCAAAATGTGATTCGCTTGGCGCGTTCGAAATGAACATCATCACGTCGCATGGCCGCACCCGTTTCGACACGAAACGCGAGAAGTGACTCCAATTCGCACACTCGAGACAAGTCAGGCGGCATCGTGCCCTTCGCAGATGAACCCGTACGTGGTCATGCTCGATCCATCAGCATTTACAGTGCCCTACGACGATCATTTGTGTCGGGCGCTTGTCGACGGTGGCGCAAGGGTGTCGCTATGGACGCGACCGGTGCGCCGGCTCGACTATTTTCGGCGTGGTGCCTCGGGCAGCAATGCTCTGGGGATCCCGTACGAGACGGTCGAGCACTTCTATCGGATCAGCGAGCGGATGCCGTTGGTGGGTTCCTGGCCGGCGGCGAAGCGCGGCGCCAAAGCCTGCGAGCACGTCTGGAACATGGCGTCGCTGTGTCGGAGACTGCGGCGAGAGCGGCCCGACGTGATCCACTTCCAGTGGACGGTCGTGCCAGCCATCGACGTGCGTTTTTTGAAACGATTGCGGCAAATGGCTCCGTGCGTGTTGACCGTGCATGACACGAATGCGTTTCTCGCTCCGTCTTCACGATGGCAGATGGCGGGCTGGGATTCCGTTCTGCGAGCATTCGACCACCTGATTGTTCACACGCGCGCCGGCCAACGCGCCCTGGTCGCGCGGGGGATCGAGGATGCCAAGATCTCCATTATTCCGCACGGCGTGTTTGACTATAGACCAAGCGACGAGATGGCTCCCGCAGATTCGCCAACCGAGGCTTGCGTCTTCCTTTCATTCGGGTCAATCAAGCCTTATAAGGGTCTCGATGTTCTTCTCGAAGCGCTGGCCCTCTTGCCGGGCGAGATACGCAGGCACACGCGGCTTATCATCGCGGGCAATCCCGGTTCACTAGAAGGCGAATTGCGATCACAGGCTGCTCGATTGGGCTTGGACGACATGATTGAGTGGCTCTTGCGATTCATCCCGAACGACGAGTTGCCCGCGCTGTTTCGTCGCTCGAATTCCGTCGTGTTCCCCTACCGCGAAATCGACGCTAGCGGCGCGCTGATGACGGCCCTCCCTTATGGCAAGGCAATCATTGCGAGCCGGCTGGGTCTTTTTGCTGAGTTGCTCGAGTCGGGCGACACGGCCCATTTGGTGGAGGCTGGTGATCCGGCGGCATTGGCCGACGCAATAACCAAGGTTGTGGTCGATAGGACCGCCGCCAGGCAGATGGGGCAGCGCGCGGCGGAACTCTGTCAAGGTGTATTAAGCTGGGGTCGAATCGCCCAGTTGACGCTGTCAGCCTATCGCGAATCGGCCTCGGCTGAACAACTGCCGTCGGGCCAGCGCCCCACTGTTCTTTAGGTAGTCAGAAGACTCATGAGCCGTCTCACTAAACGGATACGCTGGTTTCAGAAGCGAATTCAGGACGGCTTGAGCTATCGTTTTCGTACATTTGCCGGTGGGCGGTTTGCTTCCTTATGTCGGCCGACATCGATCGCGATTCTACTCACGGAACGTTGCAATGCACGGTGTGTACACTGCAATATCTGGCAGAACCGAGGACCCGAAGACTCGCCCAGCCCCGAGCAATGGTCCAGTGTTTTCATCAACTTGCGGCGTTGGTTGGGACCGGCACAGGTGTGTGTGACCGGTGGCGAGGCTCTGCTGTACCCCTATGCCGTCGACCTGATTGAGCAGGGTGTTCGGTTGGGGCTCTTCGTCGAACTGTTAACAAATGGTTTTTGCAGCGACCAGAAAACGATCGAACGACTCGCGTTGGCGGATCCTTGGCGCATTACGCTGTCGCTCGACGGGTTGGGCACAGTTCATGACCGGATCCGAGGACGCGATGGCTTCTTTACACGCACGGAGGAAACGATTCGGACGTTGTTGCGGATTCGCCGCGAGAAGCAACTTGCCTACTCGATTCGCCTGAAGACGGTCGTTATGTCGCACAATCTTGAGGCGTTGGAAGACGTTGCCCGATTCGCCAACAGGGACGGTATGGATGTTTTGTATCAGCCGATAGAACAGAATTACAGCACGGCCGAAGATCCTGGGTGGTACCGGCACAGCGACAACTGGCCGGCTGATCCAGAAAGGGCCGTGACGGCTGTCGACCGTCTGATACGATTGAAGCACGAGGGGCTGGCGATTGCCAACACGGTCGAGAACCTTGATGTGATGAAGGCGTATTTTCGCGATCCGGCCGCCTGGCGCGTCGCGACGCAGGCACACACGGCGCACGAGAAGAAGGCCACCTGCGCGGCCCTTGGCCTGCTTCAAATACAGGCAAATGGAGACGTGAGGACATGTTGTTTCATGCCGCCCGTCGGCAATATCAAGACACAAACACCTCGAGCGATATGGAAGACTCGGCCAAAATGGTGGATTTCAGGTTGTTGTATGGAACGACGGATGACACACGGTGAGCCGCACGGAGCATCTGACTGATTCCATCATTTCCGTTTTCGCCTGGCATTGGTCTGAATCGCCTCGCGCCTTGGGAACGGCAATTAACCAGAGATGCATGTCACATTCCTGATTCGCGACCACGATATCCTGTATGGCGCTGAGCGCGCAACCGTCGACCTGGCGTCGGGCCTGGTCCATTCGGGAGTCGTTGACATTTCAGCAACAGTCATTTGCGACATCATGAGAACCGCTCGTCCCAGCGGACTAGAACGGGCCATGCGGAATTGCGGCATATCCTGTCATCTGATTCCTGCAAGACGCGGCTTCTCGCCGAGACTAATCAGCGTCATTCGCAATCACATTCGCTCCGCCGCTATTGATTGTGTACATGCAATCGGGTATCAAGCATCCGTACATGGTGGCTTCGCCGCCCGGTTTGGCCAGCTATGCCCTTGGGTCGCCACAGTCCACGGTTGGCTGGAGCGCCCGGAGTTAAAGGAACGCTTTTACTCTTGGGTCGATCTTCAAATGCTCAAGCGCGCGCAACGGGTCGTCGTGCTGTCCACGTTCTACCGCAATAAACTGGAGAAATGCGGCGTTCGCAAGGAACGGATCACGTGGATACCGTCTGGTTTGAATCTGTCGGACCTCCATGTCGAACCCGATGTGAAGACCGTTGACAGTAGAGGTGGAATCGCGACGATTGGAATCTTGGGTCGCCTTAGCTCCGAAAAGAACCACGTCATGTTCCTGAGCGTGGCACGGCGCCTTCTGGACGACGGGGCCAGGGTGCAATTCCTTGTTGCCGGCGACGGACCTGAGCGGCGTCACATCGAGAGCCTGGTCCAGCGTCTTGGACTTCAATCGGCCGTCGAAATAGCCGGTGTCGTCGGCCGCGATGAGTTTTTTCGTCGCATTGACGTTTTGGCGCTCTGCTCCCGGATCGAAAACCTCCCCTATGTGATTCTCGAAGCAATGGCTTGGTCGCGCCCGGTGGTAACCACTCGCGTCGGCGGAGTGCCCGACCTGATTGAGTCAGGCGAAAACGGGCTATTGGTGGATGACGGCGACGTCGACGGAATGGTTGAGGCGATCGGGCGACTTCTCGAGGACACGCTGCGAGCCCAGGCGATGGGACGAAACGGACGACGTCGATTGGAGGATCGATTCACGCTTGAGCGAAGTGTCGCGTCGCATTTGGCCATGTACCAGGAAGTAGTAGGCGGCCGACATGACCTCGGCGACGATAGCAAATGAGGCAGTAGACAGACTTAAGTCCTCATTCGATCATTAGGCATCCTCGCTCTACTGGAGGTGCGGTAGTTTGGATTCTACGTCAAAATGAATGTGACGAATCGCACGACAGTCGTGTCGTTATTCGCATTGCGGCCCGATGTCGTTGGCGGCATCCAGCTATTTGCCGCCGAGCTGTCGCGCCAGTTGGCTGAGGTGGGCAGGCAGAGCGTTTTGGTCTTCTTGTCCGCGCCTACCGCGAGGGTGGCCTCGCTCTTCGACTTGCCAAACACCCATGTCGAGATAATTGAGCAGTGCGGCACTGGGACTTACGGCTCGACTTCTCGGACACTTCGATTGCTGCGTAAGTATCGACCCGAGATCGTTCATTTTCATTTCATCGATTCTCCCGTTTTGTACTCCTGGATCGCGAAAGCCTGTCGTGCCACGAAAGTGTTCGTGACCGATCACAATTCTCGTCCCGCCGGGTTCTGTGCGTCGCCAATTTCTGTACCGAAGCGCTCTGTCAAACGTCTGGTTTACTCGGCCATCACGAGAGTCGTTTGTGTCAGCGACTTTGTGTACGATTGCCGAAGCCAATGGGGCGTCTTGCCCGAAAAACGACGTTGCCGAATTTACAACGGGGCCGACGTCGCTCGCGCCGAGTCGGGCGCGTGTCGGCGCGATGACTTCCGCCGGCGTCACGGCATTCCACCGGATCGGGTAGTTGTGCTTCAGGCAAGTTGGCTGATTCCGGAGAAGGGTATCGACGATCTGCTTCAGGTTGCCCGAATGGTGCTCGACCGCAATCCGAATATACACTTCGTCGTTGCCGGCGAAGGGTCGTTTCGCACCCATTATGAACAAATCGTACGTGACATCCGGATTGCCGATCACGTAAGCTTCGTCGGCGTTGTCGGTGATCCTCTTGGGGATGGTCTGTTCGCGGCCAGCGATATTGTATGCCAGCTTTCTCGCTGGGAAGAGGCTTTTGGGCTGACGATCGCCGAAGCGATGGCCTCCGGAAAACCGGTTATCGGAACGCGGGTTGGTGCGATCCCTGAACTGATTGTTGATGGTCAGACTGGGTACCTGGTCGAGCGCGGCAACGTGGTGGGCATTTCCGAGCGGATCCTATCACTCGTCAATGACACACAGTTGAGAAAGACGTTGGGATCGTCGGGCAAACTGGTTTGCCAGGAGAAGTTTAATTTGGTCACTAACGTGGCCGCGCTCATCGAACTCTACGGGATCCGGGAGGCGGCGCACCGTACTCATTGATGTCTGCTAGAACCCACTACCTGGCCGTTGCCACACTTCTGTCGCTGGCGGCGACCTATTTCACGTTGATTCCCTTTGAGTTTCAGGCGGTTTCATGGGATGAGGCGGTGCGCTCGTTTGCCCGTGCCCTGCCGACGACCGTCCGGCCGATTTCGCCGTCGAATTTCGCCGCCAACGTGCTCTTCTTCGTGCCGCTGGGCTACGGTCTTGCCGGCGCGCTGTTGGTCGACCGGCGGGGCCACTGGGCGGCAATTCGCGGAGCGGTGGCGACAATGGCGATGTGTTTCGTGGTCAGTGTCTTGCTCGAGTTTTCGCAGGTCTGGTTTCCCTCGCGGCATCCTTCGGCAAGCGACATTCTGGCACAACAGGTGGGCGCGTTGCTGGGAATGGGCCTTTGGTTGGGGGCCGGTCAATGGATCACCGACACAATCCGCGACCGCGTTGCTCGGGCCGGTTCTGTTAAGCTAGTCGAATGGTTGCTGTATTCCTACCTCTTGGGCTTTGTCATCTACCATCTGTTTCCGTTCGATTTCGTCGTTCAGCCCGGGGCAGTCTTCCGCAAATACGCAGCCGGCCAAATCGGCCTTGC
>DOEZ01000475.1 GCA_003532715.1 Planctomycetaceae bacterium | reverse complement strand
GTCGGTGCCGATTCACACTGAAGCACGCGTGGTGGCGGCCACGAACCAAGACCTTGCCGAAATGGTCCGACTAAAGAAATTCCGCCAGGACCTCTATTTCCGTTTGAATGTTGTGACGCTCGAAGTGCCGCCGTTGCGCGATCGGGGCGACGACATCATGCTCCTCGCGCACGAGTTTCTCGCCGACTTCTGCCGAAAGGCAAGGCGCAAAATGCCCCAATTCTCGGCGACCGCCGAACGACGGCTTCGCGACCACGCCTGGCCGGGCAACGTCCGCGAACTGCGCAACCTGATGGAGCGGCTGGCCTACCTCTCCAGCGAGGACCGCATCGACGCCGACGACCTGGCGTTCATTCTCTCGCCCGGCCGGACTCCCGGCGATCTCGGCTTTCGCGTGGCCGACGACAAATCGCTGAGCCAGGCCACGGGGGAGTTTCAGGTCGAATTCATCCGCCGCGCCATCGAGCGAGCCGGGGGCAACGTCAGCCGCGCCGCCAGCCGCCTCGGCCTCCACCGCTCGAACCTCTACCGCAAAATGCGTCAATTGGGCATGGAAACCGAATTGGAAGAGTAATCGCAACGGGGTTCAACGGGCAGGCGAGTAACGGAGGCAAGCGAAAACCGGAGCCCGGTGTTGCCGGAGGCAGACGATTACCCACCCCCGTTGACCAGCACCCCCGATGGAGCCGTTTTCCGGTTTCCGAACAAGCGGGCCCGAAAACCTTGCCGGCCCCTTGAGTTTCCGGCCAGTCACGCTAAAATCATCGGTTCGTCCACGAAAGCCCTCTTAGCTCAGTTGGTAGAGCATCTGACTCTTAATCAGAGAGTCGAAGGTTCGAGTCCTTCAGGGGGCACTCATAAAGCCTTGCGTGACAACGAGTTACGCAAGGCTCTTTTTTGGGAATCCTCCTGATTTGTTGCAGTGTTGCCAGAAGTGTTGCCACATGGGCCTGCCGGTACAGAACCTTGCCCCCAACTGGTCCATAGCTCTTCGGCCATGTCGTCCACGTCCAAGTCGACGTAGTGTTTCAGGGTCGTCTGAATATCAGCGTGCCGCATCAGTTTCTGTAGGACGACTGGCTTGACCCGGGGGGCCCAGCGATTGGCGAACGCCCGGCGGAGGTCGTGGGCTGAAGCGTACTTCGGCACTTCCTTCAGAACCCGCCGTCGCTCGCCGGTCGGTTTGCCTGTCTTGGAGTCAATGACTTTCTCGTTGACCCATCGAGCCTCCCGGTCGACTACCACACCCGCTTTTGCGCCGATCCGTCGGATGATCTCGCCTGCCCGCGCGGCCTGGACGGGAATCCCGTCGACCAAACCGGGAAGTCTGAAGACGGGCCCAACCCGATCCGCCTCGGGCGTCTCCAGCAGCCAGCAGGCGAAATCGGGAGTCATGGGAAGGAGTTGGTCGCGGTTGCTTTTCTGGGCTTCGCTGTAGATTCGAAAGACGGGTCGGCGGCCGGCCAACTGAACACAGAACGCCGCATCCTGGTCCCACGACAGCGATACGGCCTCGCCCAACCGCAACCCGCTGAGCCAAAGTCCTGTCAATAAGCGTTTCCAAGGCTCGGGGTCGTTGGGCCGCGCCTTCGGTACCGCCTGGAGCATTCGTTCGTACTCTTCGGTCGTGACTGGTCGACCGCGCATGAACCGCTCGCCCTTCGTTCGCTTCGGTCTTTCGATCCGCGGCACCTTGGGAATCAGCCCGACGGACGCCGCCCACGACAGCGCAGACTTGATGGCCCGCAGGTGACAAGCGATCGTCGTGTCCTTCATTCCTTCGGCGCGGAGCTTGGCTTGAAACTGGCTCATGGTCGCGGCGGTGAGCTTGGACAGTCGATCCGGGTTGAGTACACGTTCAATATGATTCAAAGCCGAGGTGGCCGACAAGAATGTTTTATCGGCGAGCGTGGCCAGCTTCTCTTCTTCATACCGCTCGCGGAAGTCCTTCCACGTCAACTTGCTCGGCGGCTGATAGCGCCCCGAATTGAGCTCGTCCTCCCACTTGCCGGCTTCTTTTGCGGCCGTNNCGTGTAGCGCATAACAAGATTGCGACCCGGTCCATAACTCGAAACGCTTACTTTAATGCCGGACATAATACTCTCCTTTCTGGTAAGTGCTACCCGCATTCTGCCGACTCTAGAGCAGCTTGTCAACAGGACGCGGACGGCTCCCTCAAACTATCACAACGCACTCATGAGTCCCTTTTTTGGTGCAAACGAAAAGCGGACGCGGTTCGCGATACGGCGGATGGCGAGGAACTAGCTTTCCAGTCCAGAATGTGGCGCGAAACAAAAAAACTTTTTCCGTCCAGTCCGACACTTTACAAGAACGCTCGATAGTTGTGCGAAAGATATCTCAAGGGTTGCGAACAGATAACTCATCGTTTCGCGTCTCAATTCGGAAATGCGAAATGGCTCGCGCCAACAAAGCTGCCAAAGAGCCGGGAGGGCACATTTGTGGCTTGACGGTTCATCGGCCACCACCGTACACTCTTATTGGTGCGTTTGGAATATTCAGACGGAGTCTCCCATGGCACGACACATGAACGACAAGATGGCGTCACCAAATGCCGTATCGACCGTGAGGAGTTGCGATTCCGGACACGTTGTCCGGCGAGATAATCGAAAAAGCGCTTTTGGAGCCATACCAATGCAGCTAGATCCTGGAACACCCACGAAAGTCGTCATAAGAACTGCCGCGCACGTCGCAATCATTCCAGCCACCGTGGCGGAGATTGTCGCGCCGCTTCTCACGGCTGACGCGCCGGGAATCGCTGGCGGAAGACTACTTAAGGCGCGTGTGTCAAAGGAGTTCTTCGAGTTTGACGACGATGGCCGCGTTTGGACGTCGGCCGGCCTCCTGCCACGAATCACAAAACACTTAGAGAGCATCGGATGCGATGTCGAAGTGGACGATCGTACAACTTGGCTCCAATACCAGAAGATGAAC
>DOEZ01000053.1 GCA_003532715.1 Planctomycetaceae bacterium | reverse complement strand
TGATGCTGACCGACGCGCGGCTTGGCGAAGAGCCTTGCATCACGCTGCTGGATCGGCGAGAGATCGAGCGGGTGCTTCAAGAGCAGAAGCTGATGCTTTCCGGTCTTGTCGACACCGAACAAGCGCTGAAGCTAGGCAAGGTGCTTCGGGCGGAGGTCTTCGTCGTGCTGGAAATGCTGCCGGACGAGAAGACGCCGCTGGGGCTGGTGGCGTTCGACGCGCAAACGGGCGTGCGGCTTCACGACGTTACGTTGGCCGCCGACGATTTGGCGGAGACAGCCCGCGTGGTTGCCCAGGCGGTCAAATCGGCCTGCGAGAAGCGGAACCGAGTATCGGACCCGGCGCGGACCGTTTGTCTCGTGTCGGTCCGCAACGCCGATCTTCCTCGTGCGATGGACAGCCGATGCCAGTCCGTGGGAACGTTGCTAGAGCGATTATTGGTCCGCTCCGAGGGGCTGACCGTGTTGGAGCGCAAGCGGTTGGAACACGTCAACCGCGAGCGAGCGTTGCCGACGGTCCCATCGGGCGGCCCGCTGACCGCGTCGCTGCTGACGATCGACTTGGAGATAGGTCGCGGGCCGCAAGGAAAGGGTCTTCGGGCGACGGCGTTGGTGAGCGATGCGGCGGGCAAGTGCGTGGCGGAATCGCGCGTCACGGTGCCCGATGAAGATACGGCGGCGTTGGCCTCGGGGCTGACGGCCGAATTGCTCGAATCACTCAACGCGACCCCTCCGCCGCCGATCGGCGATCGAAGGGCCGAAGCCCGTCGCTTCTGCCGCGAGGCAAGGATTCTGCGCGGTGGGATCCAGTGGAACGCCGCACTGGCGGCTGCCGAGTCGGCCTATGCTTTGGACCCGACTAGCCGGGCCAATCTCCGGCAGTTGGAGCTTGCCTTGCATGTGTCGGCCATGCACATGGTGCGTGGGGACAGCCCGGACGAAACGGCCGGTGCCTTTGGATTGGCTTCGCGGTCCTTGGACGTTCGCTGGGAGAGCTTTGCGTTGTCTTCCCCGCCAGACAAACCTGTCGTGGAGTACAGACTTGGCATCTCGGGCGACGATCCGGGCTTGGAAACGATGTGCGCCGCTTCGGCCGAGCCAATAGATCACTGGCCGGCCGAGGTTCGTCCGGCGGTGCGGGACTTTCGCGAGAAGTATCACCGGCACCTTGTGATGCGAATGACACAGTTGGCGACCGACAGCGGCAAAGACGAGCAAACGTTCATCAACTTCCTTTGGCAATGGGAGCCTTCACTCGTGGCCAATTCGGCGTCCGACTCGCGCGAATGCATCGCCGATGTCACGGCCATCATCGACCATTGGCTCGATTCGTGGGAAAGGCTGGGGAACCGGCCCCTTTCGCCCGTCGTCAGCGCGCACATCCATCGGCCACTTCGGTTCTTTCTTCTGGATAGTCATCAACCGCGTCACTATCGGTTCGTGCCCGAAGATTATGAATCGCTATGGTCTACCCTCGAATCGATGCGGCGGCATCCCGTGCCGCTGGTGCAAGACTACGGAACGTGGGGCGAAATCTGGCTTGCCCGGCGGTTGCAGCGTCCGGGTCCTGCCTTCGATGAGTTCAAGGCCCTGGTGCGGAAGCATATTGAACAGCCGGAAGTAACACCCGCCAACCAAGCCCGGCAGAATCACTACCTGGGGATGCTGGATGCCCTGCGGCATCTTCCCTTGCATGACGCACAATGTCGCCGGGAGCGACTCGATCTGCTCGAATTCATGCTGGATCGCCGCGAAATGGTCAGACAGGTTGTTGACGAGGCGATTTCCGCCCCGGTTACCGATCGGGGCGAAGCCGAGAAACGGCTTGCGTTAATCAATCGCGTCATGGCCGTGCTCGACGGAGGCGCTCACGATGTCCCCGGGGCGCCGGGTTATGTTGCCGCCACGATAAGGAAGAGACTGAATGACGGCCGACAGCAGATCGAATCGGCATGGCCCGAACTTGCTGGCAGCAGGAAGTACCCTGTTCCGTGGAGACAGGTCCACACGCTGCTGAACAAGAACGACCTCAATATGGATGGTCTTACGGGGCCGGTGCTGTACGGCGACAGACTACTGGTGCTCGGCTCGCCGGGTTCTTCGCCGGCCGGGGGAACGAACGAATGCGAAGCTCTATGCGTGCCACTCGACGGTGGAGCGGTCCGCGTGTTCGGCAAGGTGGAACGGCAATTCTTCTCTTCTCATCAAGCCGTCTGCGCCGGCGGTGGCCACTACTGCGTCTCCGGTCAGCAGGGTATCGTCGCCCTTCCGCTCGATGGAGGCAAGCCGAGACGCATCGACGAGACCGCGGGGCTGCCATCCAACCGGGTGCGGTCGATGGCTTGGCTCGAAGACAAGCTCTACCTGGCGATTGGCGACGGCGGATACCTGGTCCGGTGGGAGCCACGCGGTGGAATGTGTGAAGTGCTGGCGTCCAGCCGCGGTAAAGCAAGAAGCTCGCCGTTTGATGATTGTGCGCCGTACAACATCTCCTTCATCACCAGCGATCCAGAGCGTCATAGACTTCTGTTCCTCGTTCGCTTCACAGTCGATGATTTCGATCGAAAAGGATCTCACGGATTGTGGCAATACAAGCCGGCCACGGGCGAGTTTAAGAAGATACTCGAAGTCGACTCGTCCGCAATACATACCTGCGGCGGTATGCCGGCGCGCGGTGACGAGCGCGTGCTGTGGTTCTATGCCAATTGGCTCATCCGTGTCGACCTGAAGACCGATGCGCCCAGTCTGATCCATGGCCCGGCCGTCCCTGCTCCCATTCCGCGACTGCGTTCCCAAAGGGCCCCGTATCAGAATTTCGCCGGGACCGGTCCCCCGTATGCCGAAATGGACGGATGGCTGTGGTCGGTGCGAGGCGGGTTCGCCCGCATGTCGAAGAACACGGGAACCATCGAGCGGTTGCCGTCACTGGAGACGGACAGTGTCGTCACAACCTACTCCTACTTGGAACCAATCGGTGATGGCTCGCGTCTTATCGTGGGCAACGATTCAGCTTTTTGGCTCGTGACTCTGAAAGACGCCTCCAACCCCTGATGGTTGAAAATGATCGAACGTTTTGACCGTTACGGAGTTCGACCATCGTTGCTGTCGTCGATGCGCAACACGGCGTGGATTCGCGGCCAGCTGGTGTCGCCGTCAAGTGGGCACGGCAATGCGACAGTTGACACTTGGCTATCTCGAATTGGAGCCGTCGCCGAAGGAACCCAGCCTCCTCGGGGGGACGAGTCACCGGCGAGCTTCTCGCCAATCGACGGATTCCTCGTGAAACTTCCTGCTCACCTGGCGTCTAATTAGCTATAACCGGGCATGGAGAGCACCGCATCCCGTCGAGTCGTAGCACCACGCCCAGAACACACAGACTTTTTAGGAGGAGAATCCGCTCATGAACAAAGAGACACACCAGAACGGCATTTCCAATATGTTTCTTGAGGCAATCGTCTCATCTATTTTCCAGCGTCGCGCGGTACGTCGATGTCGGGTACTCCTCGCCACGATCGCCGGTTTGGTGATTGCCATGGCTGGTGTCATGGAAGGTCAGACTCTTTTGGATCCCGGTTTCGAGAGTTACGCGTTAAATAGTGGGGCTTTCGTTGTGCCCGATTCCGGACCGTGGAGCTTCAGCAATGACGCCGGCATCGTCGAGCCCTACTCCCCCAATTCTTCCACCGGACCATTGAATACGTGGTCGGCCATGTTTGCGGCGTTGGAGGGGGAACAGTATGCCAGCACCTACGCGGGCGGCGATACTATCCGCCAAGTCGTCTCATTTGATACGGCGGGAGACTACATCATCTCCGTCCATGCCGCGGCACCCGAAGGCTCGGTGACAATCCCCGCAGTGGCGAGTTTGTCATTGGAGGACGGCGAGTTCACATTCACCTTGCAGAACAATCCGATTGGCGAGACACACACGGTAGTCAAAGGATCCAGTTGGAGTCTGTGCAGCGCAATCTTGACGATCGACAGCCCTGGTGATTACACTCTTGGCATTCAGAACACCAAGTGGGCACCCTACTTCATCAACTATGATGCTTTGTCTGTCCAACCCGTGCCGGAGCCAACCGTGGTGGTTATGCTGCTAAGCCTTGGGATGGCCGTGGTCGGAGTGAGAGCGACGAGGCGTGGAACACCTAGGCGTCAAATAGGGAGAGTAGATCGCGTTCTTGGTGGATCGTCGTCTTCGTAAGAAGGAGAGTTCTGTAAACCAGTCGAGGCCGCGCTCCATGAACTGTCTCCTACTGAAGGAATAGAAGTCAGCGATGAAGCCCTTGGCGTTTTTCATTTTGATCTGGACGGCCGGTTGGCTTTCCGTCGCCGCTGCCGAAACGGTCTCGACGCGCGTGGCCCTGTTATGCGCCGGCGGCGGAGAAACGGGTAAGGATCTGTTGATGCTGACCGACGCGCGGCTTGG
>DOEZ01000282.1 GCA_003532715.1 Planctomycetaceae bacterium | reverse complement strand
CCTCGATTCCCCCTACAGTTCGCGCCGTCCTACATCTCCCGAGACAGCCGGGGGCGACTATCCTACATTGGTCTACGCTTTTGCAGCCACGACGACGGAATTCATGCCGGCGTCCTCGATGGCCAGGTTTGGCTCGACGAATCCGGCCGATTGCAGATCTTCGGCCAATTCCTCGAACGTGAAGGTTCCGCCGGTCTCGGTCGCCACGAGCATGTTGACGGCGAACAGCGCGCCGAGCGGCGGTCCGACGCGCGACGGCTTCATCACAACGTCGCGAATGGCGACGCGACCGCCCGGGGCCAGCGCGGCATGAACCTTGGCCAGCAGGCGACGGTTCTGCTCGCGGCCGTCCTGGTGAAGGATGGCACTGACCCAGGCGAAATCCGCCCCTTTCGGCAGGTCGTCCACATAGAAATCGCCGGGCACGAACGTGATGCGATCGGCGAACTCACCGCCCGCAAACCGCCGCCGGGCTTGCTCCACCGCATCGGGCAGGTCGAAGAGCGTTGCCGTCGCGCCGGGCGTCGCTCGCAGAAACGCCATGGTCCATGTGCCCGACGCTCCGCCCACGTCGAGCAGGTGCGTGAAACGCGGGGGACCCAGGCTGGCGACGAGTTGGTCGGCCACGGGCAGCGAAAATGCATGCATCGCCGCGACGAAGGCGGCCCGATCGGCTTCGGCCCCACGGACGCTCGGTTCGGGAACGCCCGGCTTGCCTGATCGCACGACTCGGGCCAACTGGCTCCAACGCCGCAACATGTTCATGCGATGGAGGACCCCCGACAAGATGCACCGAGGGCTTTCGCCGTCGAGCAAGGGACGCAATCCGTCGGGAATCGAGTAGAGTCCGTCGTGCTTAGCGAGCACGCCGATTGCCGCCAGTGCGTCGAGCAGAATGACGGTCGCCCGGTGGTCGCACTTCAACCGCTCGGCCAACTGGCGAGCGTCGAGCGACCCCTTGCCCAGGATGGCGAAGAGGTCCAGTTCGGCCGCCGCGCCAAGAACGCAGCCGGGCATGAAGGCCGACCCCATTTCGTTCAACCGGTTTTCATCGATTATCACGGGTTGCATGGTTCGCACACTCCTTTCCTCAGGCCCCTCGCGGGTACCGGCCCGCCTCGCACGAAGGGGCCTGTTCGCCGTGTATTCCGGCACTATTTGACCCGATGAAACCCCGGCTGTCGATATCCGGACCTTCGCTCCGTGCGAATTGATCGGTGAAAACGACAAAAAAATGACATCGGCCACCGGGGGAAAGTACAATGGAGAGGGGTACACTACCAGCTCATGCTGTCCCACCCCGCCCATTCTTCGACAACAGGAAGACCGCCGTGCGAATACACCTCATTCCACTTCTGACCTTACTCTTGGTCTCGTTCCCCGCTGGCTTGGCCCAAGCGCAGTTCAAGGAAAAGACGGCCGATCCGAGCGAACTCGAACTGGGCGAGGCGACGCCACAACGCTGGCAGATCGGCATCACCGTCACCGCCGGCCGCAGCTCGTGCCAAGGCGTCACCGGCTACGTGCCCGTCCCCGTCGACTGGCCGGAGCAAGAAGTCCGCGAGGTCGAGGACGACGTCTCCTCGACGGCCAAGGTCAGCTATCGCAAGGTGGACGACGCCATGAAGCTCATGGTCGTCAAAATTCCGAGCCTCGCGGCGGGCAAGACCGCCAACGCCCTGGTCACGTTCGAGGTGACGCACCGTTCGCAATTGCCGCCCGAAGGCACCGATCATTACGTGATTCCCGATAAGAACAAGTTGCCGCGTACGTTGCGGATGTACCTCAGCACGAGTCCCCAAATCGAGAGCACCGACCGGAAGATCCGAGAGGTCGCCAAGGAAATCGGCGCCGACAAGGAGAAGGCATGGGAGCAGGTCGAGGCCGTCTACGACTGGGTCCGCGAGAAGGTCGAGTATAAGAAGGGGCCTCTGAAAAGCGCGGTGGCCACCCTCAAGGACGGCTTCGCCGATTGCGAGGGGATGACCACGTTGTTCATCGCGATTTGTCGAGCCAAGGGAATTCCGGCCAGAACGGTCTGGGTCGAGGGGCACTGCTATCCCGAGTTCTACCTCGAGGATGCCGAGCGAAAGGGCCAATGGTTTCCGTGCCAAATTGCCGGCAGCCACTCGTTCGGCGGCATCCCCGAAACGAGGCCAATCTGGCAGAAGGGGGATAGCTTTCGCCTGCCCGACAACCCCAGCGAGCGGAAGCACTACCTGCCCGAGCGAGTCGTCGTCGCCGGAGCAAGAGCGCAACCGCGAGTTCAGTTCGTCCGCAGAGCCGTCGGCAAATAGAGGCGGGCTAACGTTTTGCGTCCTTCATCTCGACCTTGTCGCGTTGCACGACGCGGACGTATTCGGCGGCGAAGAAGAAGATGCAGCTTGCGATGTAGATCCAAAGCATCAAGGCCATGAGCGAGCCGACCACGCCGTAGGCCGTGTACTTGCCTCGCAGCACGATCAGGCCGAGCACCTGGCGGCCGATGGCCCAGAGCACCGACGCCAGAACCCCGCCGCGCGCGGCGGCCATCCAGTGGACGTGCGTCCGAGGCAGCATCTTGTAGATCAGCGTCAGCAGTGCGCCGTTGACGACAAGTCCGATCGCCAGCCGCGTCGTCGACCACAATGCTCCGCCCCACTCGAGCGAAGCCACCCAGGGCCGCACGGTCGAGGCCACGGTGTCGGCCACGAAGGCGACAAGAATCAGTAAGCCGAGAACGAGCATGATCAGAAACGCACGCAGCCGGTGGAACAGGGCGTCGCGAACGGCCCGAAGGAACGATCGACCGTGGCGAGGCGCCGTCTCCCACGTGCGGTTCATGGCGATGTCCAACTGGGTGAATATCCCGATCGCCGCCAAAAACAGCACGACCAGCCCCAACGGCCCGCCGATCGATGCGTTCTGCTGAACTGCGCTGAGAGCCGCTTCAACGTGGCCTGCAAGCGCGGGCGAGGTATTCTCGCCAAGAATTTGCACGAGCTTGTGCCTCGCGTCCTGCGCCTGGCCCGAATACCGCAACGCAAAGCCGAGCACGGCAATCAGCAGCATCAAGAGCGGAAAGAAGGAGAGGACCGCGTAATAGGCCATCGACGCGGCCGTCAGGTTCGCGTCGTTGTGACTCCACGCCAGCCACGTATGACGCAGCAGTCGAACTCGGTTTTTGAACCAGTTGACCATGACCGTCCCCCGCCGGAACCAAACCCGCTACTCTCGACGTGGG
>DOEZ01000279.1 GCA_003532715.1 Planctomycetaceae bacterium | reverse complement strand
CCGCCCCCGCCACCACCGCCCCCGCCGAAGCCATTGAATATCAGACTCCTTGGGACGATGCTTGAGTCCGATCGACCGGCGGCCATGTTCACGAGTGCACGGGGAGGGATATGCGTCCGAGAAGTCGGTCAGACGGTCGAGAATGATCCGGGAGAAGCCACCGTCGTACGAATCGAAGCCAAGAAGGTTGTCGTGGAATTCGATGGCGGGGAGCGAGTGTTGACGCTCGGAGACGTGAGGTAGGTTTGTCCATACAGAGAGATCAGGTGCGTCATGGGTCGAGTTCGTTGGATGCTCGTCGAGAGCCCGGAAGGCTGGCGTTTGGGCCGCGTGGACGACAAGCAGGTCGACTTCGTCGACCTGGTCGACGCCGTGACGGAAACCGTGTCACCGGAGTGGGCGGATATACTCGCCTCGACCTTGCACTCGCACGGGTACGACGGGAAAGGCCTGCTTGTCGTCCTTTGTTCGAACAACTGCCTTTCAGCGACGCTCGTCCTTGAAGCCGCAAGCGCGCCCGCAAACCGTAACGAGGTCGCTTATGATCTGGAACAACACTTCCCGCTCGCCGCCGAGGAATTCACCGCGGACTTCCTGCGTCATGACGACCGGCTCTTCGCAGTCGCGGTGGCGACCCAGTATTATCGCGTGATACTCGAAGGACTCGAGGAGAACGGAGTGTCCGTTCAATCCGTTGTTCCGGCGGGACTAATCCTCGCGCAGACGCTGTGCAATCAGGTGCCCTTGGACGAACGGGACGGCGAACACGCCATAGCGTGGACCTCGGGAGATCGAATTGAATGCGTCTTCTGGAATGCGGACGGAGCTACAATGTGGTACCTTGTCGACCGTGAACCCAAGGCTCTTCCACGAGTGCTTCGGTGGCACCAACGTGAGAGTGGCCGGCCGATCAAGGTGTTCCTTCCCGAGAAATCCTCTCTGTTTCCCGATTCGGCCGGGGCGCATTCCGAAATCACATTCCACTCGATGCAACCGTTCATTGCCGAGCTTGTGGAAGGTCCGGTCACCGAGGCCGTAATCGGTGATGCGGCCCGTTCCATCTTGTCCGGAAAGGTTGTCCCGTGGATCGAGCTGCGGCGAGGCGGCCTGGGAACACGCGACCCCTATCGTCCGATTCGGAGTCCTTTGCGTTTTGCCTTGTCGGGAATTGCTGCCCTGTTACTGGGGCTCTTTGCACTCTTCTGGATGCGTTCCGAGCAGTACGCTCGGATAACGGCGGAGTACCAAGTCTTGCAATCGGAGATGTTTCGCACAACCTTGCCTGATCAAAACATTCAAGCCGGATTCCGGGATCGTTTGGCGAGTGAGTTGAAACGACTGTCTGGCGTGAAGGGTGATGCCGAGGGGCTTCCACGGCGATCATCGGCCCTCACTTCGTTGTATGATGTGCTCGCTTCACTTCCCAGGGGCCTTCGATGCAGTTTTCAGGAAATGAGATTTGAGCAGGAAGGCGTTGCCTTGGACGGAATGGTTCGCACGCATGGAGATGCCGACGTGATTGCCTCAGCGCTTCGCCAGCGTGGTTATTCGGTGGAATCACCCAGTACCCGAGTCCTGTCGGACAAGGGAATCGCACTTCGTGTCACGGCGCGACGGAGCCGAGGAGAATGACTGTTCCCGGAATGCCAACGGATCGCGTGACGGTCGCGATGGTCCTCTGTGTCATCGCGGCGGGCGCCATGACCGTAATTGCCTATCATCGCATGGACGCGTGCCGCCGTTCGGCCACCGATTCCGTCGGACAATGGCGCGATTGTTGTGAATTGGTGAAGGAAATCGAGCGACTGCGAGGCGAGCCTCGACAGGCGGCCGATGCTCTACGTTCGGCTTCCCAATTGGCACAGGTAATGGAAGCAACGGCCCAGGCAGTCGGAGTCGTGCCCGGGCGGATCGTCCGAATCGACCCGCGCTCGGCTCGCCGCATCGGCGATACGCCGTACGAGGAACAACCAACGCGAGTGGAGCTTCGCGAGTTGACGTTGGAACAGATCGTGTCGTTTCTGAGTAAGGTTGTGCGGGAAGAGCGTGGCACCGAAGTGACAGAACTCCGCCTGAAACCAGCACGCACGGGGGGTGTGAATGCGGAGGATTCTCCTGTTTCGGGGCAGGTGGAGCTTTGGGATGCAGAAGTAACCTTGACGGCACTGGCATTTAGTCCCTAAGATTCCACTTCTCATTGTCAGCCCACCAGGGTGGGGAGCGATGTACGTGGACCAGAATCTCATCTTCTCTTCGCGTCGGCGGCATCATGATCTATCGGGCAACCCTTAGACTCGCTCCTATACTTGTGATCGGGGTGGCCATTGGTGCAGTGTCTGGTTGCGGACTCTTGCGGGTTAACCCAGCGCCGGACTACGAAACGATCAAGGCCGATCCGGTACATGACCAACGAACTGCCCGAACCGCGAATGACCAAGCCCTTCGCGCCTGGGCCGAGGGCAATCTCGACGAAGCGGAATCTCAGTTCAAAAAAGCTCTCGCGGCCGATGTCACATACGGGCCGGCTCACAACAACTTGGGAAGTCTTTATTACCACGGCGGCAGACTCTATCTTGCCGCATGGGAGTTTGAATACACCGCCAAGCTAATGTCGGATCGTCCCGAGCCTCACAATAATCTTGGGTTGGTACTCGAATCCGTGGGACGGTTGGACGAAGCCATCGCGGCGTATGAATCGGCTGTTGGATTGGATTCGAAGAATCCTCATTTCGTCGGCAATCTTGCTCGAGCCTGCTACTATCGGAACAAAGAGGATCCCGTGGTTCGAGTTCTTCTCGAAAGGCTGCTACTGATCGAAACTCGCCCCGATTGGCTTCATTGGGCACGTCAGACACTGGCCATCGAGAGTCCTTCTTGTCACGTCGAGGGTGACGTGCCTTTTTCGGCCGGCGCGTCGGCGCCCCCGGGGACTGCCGAGGTCATTTCCACGCCGATTCCCGAAGAGG
The DNA here is from genome assembly GCA_003532715.1 of Planctomycetaceae bacterium. Taxonomy (GTDB): domain Bacteria; phylum Planctomycetota; class Planctomycetia; order Pirellulales; family Thermoguttaceae; genus UBA11386. Next base: position 4,595 of record DOEZ01000279.1, on the reverse strand, counting down.
TTCCGTTTCCCGGTGAAACCACCTTCGACCATCCCGATGACACAACCCCATGAGTCACACGATGCACCAATCATTTGGGTCGACCGTGGCGGCCTTCATCATCGCCCTCGTCTTGCTGGTCAGCGTGGCATGGACCGCGGAGACCGAGGATACGGCTGCTGTCGCGCCGTCAGCCAGTGGAACGAATGAGGGAGAGATGGTGCAGTTGAACTTTCCAAACGAGGTCGAATTGGAGGGACTCATCGAATACGTCAGCAATCGACTGGGCGTAAAGATCCTGTATGACGAGACGATCCGCGGGAAGAAGATCCGAATTCGCGCGCCAGGCAAGGTTCCGGCCGACTCGCTTATGATGATACTTCAGCACGCGTTGCGAATGCAGGGCTTGACCCTGGTTGACTCCGACGTTGCAGGTTGGAAGCAAATTCGCCCCTCGGACGATATGCTGGCGCATGCCCGTCAGGGAAGAGCCGACGAAATTGCCGCGCAGCACGGAGCGTCCAGTCCGGTGATGCAGGTCTTCATGCCGGAAAACGTCGATATGACCCAAATCGAGCAAACAATCAAACCGTTCCTTTCGAAGGGAGGCAATCTGACGCAGGCAAGGGGGGCCGGCGTCCTTATTGTCACGGACTACGCAAGCAACGTGTTAAGAATTGCTGAACTAATCCAAATCATCGACCGTCCCAAGCCCGGTGTTGTCACGGAGTTTGTTTCCGTCAAGCATGTCGACGCGAGTGAACTGGCCAAACAACTGACCACGATTCTCGACACTCAGGCCCAGGCCGAGGGACGTCGCGCCGAGCCGGGCAACTTCGTGTCATCCGATGCTCGCACGAACCAACTGATTCTGATCGGCCGCCGGGAGGACGTGGATGCCTCGCTTCAGCTTCTGCAATCGCTTGACGTGCCCTCTGCCTTGATCACCGAAACACACGTATTCCGGCATGTTAACGCGAGCCGGATCGATGAGCTTATCTCGAAAACCCTTGAACCAGATGAGGCCAAACGCGTCTACCGCGCTGTGATTGACTCGGCGAACAATTCCCTGATTGCGACCACGACGGCGGACATCCACGAACGGATTACCACGTTGGGAAAGCAGATGGACTCGCCCGTTCCCCAGCAACAGAGTCTGATGCAGTTTTACAAGCTCAAAAACGCAACGGCCTCGGACGTTCTCCGAACGATCCAATCCCTGCAACAATTGGGATACGGCGCGGAGACGCAAGGCCAATCCTTCGGTGCTTTCGGAGACGGCGCGTTTGGGCCCAATGCAATGCCGTCACCCAACAACAGTGTTGAAGGCGCCGTATCCTTGCCCCTCAGGCCCGGCGAACCGCCCCCACCCCTGAAGCTTCCCGAGGAGACGGCCGGGGGCGGAACCGCCACAAGCGGCGAGACGGGCACTCTCCCCATGCCCTCCCGCGACCGCGTTGGCGGCGAGGTCGATTCGCCCATGTCGAGACTATCGCGGAACGTTCGGATGACGGTGGACGTCAACACGAACACGTTGATCGTGATCGCCGAGCCGCAAATCCAGGAGTACTACGCGAAACTGATCAAGATGCTGGACCATCGCAGTCCACAGGTGCTTATCGAGGCGAAGATCGTCGCGATCGACACGAGCGGCGACTTCTCCCTAGGCGTCGAGATCAGCGGCGGCGACCGGAGTGGCGACAAACGGCTATTCGCTTTCAGTTCTTTCGGCCTGAGCACGCCCGATCCGGTGACCGGAGCGTTAGCGCTGATCCCCGGCGTTGGCTTCAACGGCACGCTCGTCGATCCATCCGTCGCGGACGTAGTCATCCGCGCAATGTCCAATCACGCCCGGGCCAAGATAATCGCCTCCCCGAGAATTCTCGTCAACGACAATGTGCAAGGACGTCTGCAGAGCGTGGTGAGCGTCCCGTACCAGAGCGTCAATGCCTCGCAGACCGTCGCGACCAGCAGTCTTGGAGGGAACCAGGACGCGGGCACCATGATCAGCGTCACGCCCCACATTGGAGAGGACGATCAACTCCAACTTGAATTCTCGATTCAATTCAGCAGCTTTGGCGAGGGAGGAACAGTCAACCTGCCTCCGCCCAGGCACATCGACCAGATTGACAGCACGGTGACCATCCCGAATGGACACACGATCATCGTTGGTGGCTTGAATCGGCACGATCGTACGCAGTCCGTGTCCGGGCTGCCCTGGCTGGAGGATGTTCCGGTCTTGAAGTACGTCGTGTCTCTCCGGTCTCAGTCCACGAAACGCTCGTCCCTGTTCGTGTTCATTCGCCCAGTCATCCTTCGCAAGGACAAGTTCGAGGATCTCAAGTTCTTATCCGATCGTGATGTTCACTCCGCCCAGATTCCTCCCGATGTCCCCATGAGTGGCCCCCTGATCATGCGGTGATGCTTGACAATCGAGTCGTGTTTTGGCAAAATGGCACAGGGTCGTGGCCGGGTGTTTCCTCTTAAGCGGGTTTGCGATGCATACTTCCGAGGATGCCGAATCCCGGATTCGGGATCTGTCCGAATCGCTGGATATACCCTTCTTGCCGTCCTTGGAGTCACTTCCCCCGTCGGCCGCTTTCATTGAGCGTATTCCAATCAGTTTCGCACGGCGGCATTGCATGCTCGGCTTGGCCGACGAAGGTCATGCACTGCCGGTCCTTCTTGGCGCGCCGGATTCGTGGCGTTTACTGGACGTCGTATCTCGCTTCCTGCGCCGTCCCGTCAAGCCAATCCTCGCGCGTCCTGCCCATGTTCACGCCGCCATCAATGCCGCATACCAGGAACGCCAGGGACAAACGCAGAGACTGCTCGATACGCTCGACCGCGAATCGGTTCTCTCGGCGCTCGAGCAATTGAGTTCGCACGAAGACTTGCTCGATACCGAGAACCGTGCTCCGGTGGTCCAATTGGTCAACCTTATTCTTTTCGACGCCATCAAGGCACGGGCGTCGGACGTGCATGTGCAGCCGCGGGAGGACGAGGTAGTTGTCCGATTTCGCATCGACGGAGTGCTTTTCGACACGTTTCACCTGCCAAAGATCCTGCAAGAGGAAATACTCAGCCGCATCAAGATCATCGGGCGAATGAATATCGCCGAGAAACGGTTGCCCCAGGACGGCCGCGCGACCGTTGAGATGGGGGATCGGCTCATTGACCTTCGCATCGCATCGCTTCCGTCCAGCCACGGCGAACGCATCGTGCTTCGGCTGCTCGACAAGAGCGCGCGGCTTTACACGCTGGACGAACTGGGAATGGACTCCGCCCGTCTGGATGTCTTTCGTAGGCTTATCTGTCTTGAGCATGGCATGATTCTCGTGACCGGGCCGACGGGTAGCGGGAAAAGCACCACCTTGTACGCGGCGTTGCAGGCCATCAATACCATCGACCGAAACGTACTCACCCTCGAAGATCCCATCGAGTATCAATTGGAGGGAGTCAGCCAGACCCAGGTCAACGAGAAGAAGGGCCTGACGTTTGCCAAGGGCTTGCGGAACGTATTGCGCCAAGACCCGGACATCATCATGGTCGGCGNNCCGGCAGCGGCAAGACCACCACCCTCTACGCCGCCCTGAGCCGGCTTAACAATCAGGAAAAGAACATCATCACCGTCGAGGACCCGATCGAATACCAGCTCACCGGCGTCGGCCAGATTCAGGTCAATCCCAAGATCAACCTGACCTTCGCCGCCGGGCTGCGCTCCATCCTTCGCCAGGACCCGGACATCATCATGGTCGGCGAGATTCGGGATCAGGAAACTGCGGTCATGGCGATCCAGTCGGCTTTGACCGGGCACCTCGTCTTCTCCACGCTGCACACCAATGATGCGGCCAGTGCCGTCACGCGGCTTCTCGATTTGGGTATCGAGCCCTACCTGCTTGCCAGTTCCTTGAGTGCCGTATTGGCGCAACGCCTCGTCCGGCGGATTTGCCCCGAATGTGTCGAGCCCTATGTCCCCGACCAGAGTGAAGTTCGATCGCTCGGGCTGGCCGATGGCGGAGAGCCCGTTCCCACCCTTTGGCGAGGCCGCGGATGCGATTCGTGCCGAAGAAGTGGCTACCGCGAACGTCTCGGCGTGTTCGAATTGCTTCTCGTGAATGATGCCGTTCGAATCCAAATCCAGTCGCGGGCCAATGCAACGGATATTCGCAATACGGCCGTCGCAAACGGCACGAAGCTGCTGCACGAGGACTGTCGAGAAAAGCTTCTTGCCGGAAAAACGACGGCCGAGGAGGTGGCTCGTATTTCGCCCCATTCCCAGGCGATACAGGCAGCCGAGTAGCACGGCCTTTCGGCTCCGGTCGACCCTGTTCGGACGGGTGGCTCGTTGATCCTCCGCCATCACACCCGAGCTGAGCGCCCCCAAGCGACGCGAGAAAAGCGGTGCGTCGCCGATGGGATTGAAAGAACCCATCCGTAATGTGGCGGCGTGTGCGAGGCGTCCTTTGCGGCTTGCGACGGCTTTTTGCGATGGTCGAGAGATCCTCGCGCGTTCTCAAAGCGTTGTCGCTCAATCACTTGGCGGCGACTTGAGGACGCGTCGTCGGCAGTGGTTTGCGATTTTTGGATTTCGATAGTTGACAAAGGCGCGCGTG
>DOEZ01000682.1 GCA_003532715.1 Planctomycetaceae bacterium | reverse complement strand
CCCGAAGCGCAAGCGAGAGGTGCAAAACGACTTGCCGTCAATTGCCACTTTGCGAGGATCATTCACCAGCCCACACCGCGGCGAAACCACCGGCGTGTGCAGAATCCAGGCTATCGCAGCCAGCCCATCCAGAAGCTGAACACCCGCGTCTGGTCGGTGTCTTCCTTCGAAATCGGGAAGGCAAAATCCAACGCGATCGGCGCGGGTCCCATGGCCGGAACCGTGACGCGCAGACCGAAACCCGGCGCCACGCGGTATCGATTGTTCCAATTGCCGATCGTCGGCTCGACCGTGCCCGTGTCGCAGAACAACACGCCGCGAAGCATGTCGTCGGCCGTGATCGGGAAAAGATACTCGGCCGACGCCAGCATCATGAATTCACCGCCGACGTAGACGCGGCTCACCGGGTCGTAGGGCGATGCGTTGCGGAAATCGAAACCGCGAATCGTCGAGAAACCGCCCGCGAAGAAGTGCTCGTAAATCGGCGTATCGCTGCCCGTCCAATTAAACCGCGAACTCAGGCTCATAACGTGCCGCCCCGATCCGTCGGGCCGCTCGTGCAGCAGGAAGTACTTGCGAATGTCGAGATTGACCTGCGGGTATTGGAACGTGCCGATCACCTGCTCGACGCCGAGTTCAATGAGGTGACCCTCGGTCGCCAGAAAACGGTTGTCGCGCGTGTCGTGGGCCAGTTGGGCCGAGAATCCGTACAGCCCCGACGCGCCCGCCGCTTCGAGCAACTCGGGGGGCGCGAGCGTGGGCAAGTTGTAGAGGACGACCCGCTGGCCGCGGAAGGCAACGCTGCCGGTCAAAGCGTGGTTGAAGTGGTAGCCCAGCGCGACGCGGCCGCCAAGCCGCTCTTCGCTCCACGATTCATAGTAACGCGTGTAATACTGGCCGCTGAGCCCTAGGCTCACCTGCGAACCCCTCCAGTAGGGCTCTTCAAAACTGACCAGGTAGCGATGGACCTGGGTTCCTGGCGCGGCCTCCATCCGGAACCGCTGCCCGTCGCCGCGCCACGCGCGGCCCGCGCGAATATCCTCGAAGCTCGTCGGCCAGCGTGTCCAATCGAAGTTCTGCTCGTCGACAATGATCGAACCGACCACCCCCGCGTCGGAGTTGACGCCCACGCCCAAAATAAACCGCCCCGTCATGGCCTCGTCGGCGCGAATCCGCAAGTCAATGTCGCGTGTCGGGTCGCCCGTGAAGGGTGGATAGAGCGTCGGATCGGGGCCTCGATCGATCTCCTGGGGGCCCATCCCCGACGCATCGCCGGTCACCGGCGGCACGAATCGAGGGTATTCGTNNACGTCCCGTTCTTCGTCGGAGTTGTCGTCCCGTTTGTCGTGGGATAACTGGGATAGGTGGTGACCGTCGGCTGGCTCGTCGGGGGAACGCTCGTCGTCGGATAGCTCTCCGGCGTCGAATAGCCCGGCCAGGAGTTCGACGTTCGAGGCCCCAACGTCGGCGTCGAGACGCCCGCGTCGGCCGAATACTGGCCGCGCACGATGGGGCCCGACGACGCATAACCGTCGCAGCGCGCCGCTGCGACCGCCTGCGGCGGGGCGGCAACCGGAAGCTCGCGCCGAGCAAACCGCCACCCTTCCGACTGGCAGCCCGCCGTCGCGGCCAACAGCGCCCAGGCGACGCCCATCGGACGGACCCAGCGCGGCATCGACAATCGTTTCGGTCCGGTCATCGAGTACCTCCGTCCCGCAAGAGCGGCCACGATTCGCGCGGCTGACGCGGCGCGAACCACGATTCGAAAGGCTCCGGCCGCAACGACGGCACGATCGGCAACCGCCGGTCGCCGAACCCGTCCGGACTCTGGCCCCGGAAACCGCCGGAATCTTGGGGCGGCCTGGCGATTTGGGCCGGCTCCTTTTCGAGGTCGGTCGCATCGTCCGGGCTGAACACGATCTTCGGCCCACGGCCCATTTCCATGTTGAACACCTGGCTGAACTGATAACGCCGCTCGCTCGCGCGAATCTCGCGCACGTCGATGATGTCGCCCGGATGCACCGAAGTCTGATTCAGCAGAACCGTGATTTTGGTATGCGGGCTTTCGCCGCCGATCTGCGGGATCATTCGGCCGGCACGATAGCGATCGCCCTCCGTAATGCTGTAGACCAGGTCCAACTCGCCCGGCTCCTCCAGGAAACGGGGCTCGGCCTTCACCTCGGTGAAGATGTAGCCCATGCTGCCGTACTCCTCGCGCATCTTTCGGATGTCGGCGGTCATCGCGTCCTGCTTGAAGTACTCGCCGGGCGTGAGCTTGATCGATTCGTTTAGCCTGGCTGTGTCGATCTTCGAGTTGCCGATGAACGAAACGTCGCGAATCTTCCACCTCGGCCCCTCGTCGATGATGAACGTCACCACCGGACTCGGCTCGCTCCAGAAATACGGAACAGTCGAATAGCTGACCTCGTGTCCAACCCGGGCATGGAAGAAACCCAAACCCCGGTAATAGGCCACCAACGCGTCCTTGTCGGCTTCGATCTTTTTTTGGTCGAATTCGCCCTTGAACGTCCAGAGAATCCCCGGCTTCGACTCGATGAGCGTCCGAAGCCGCCCGTCGGTGGCGATCGTGTTGCCCACGAATTCAGTCCACGCGATCTTGTATTTCGGACCCTCGTTGATAATGAACACGGCCCGACGGTCCTCGGGCTTGTCGCCTTCGTGAATCGTGACGCGAGCCAGGGTGTAGCCTTTCTGGTGGTAGTATTCCTCGATCGCCCGGCGAGCCTCTTCGACCCGGTAGGGATCGGCCGGATCACCCGGCTTCAGATCGGCCTCCTTGCGAAGCTTCTCCTCCTGTCTCTTCTCCGAGGTGAAGAGGTTCTCGAAACCTCCGCCCCCCTTCTTGCGAACGAAGATTACGTCCGTCAGCGTGGGACGCTCGATCACGTTGAAAATGACGACATAGCCTCCCGCGACCACTTGCGTCGAAGGCTTGATGTACGAAAACATGCCCGTCTTGTTTAGCCGCCGAACGTCGCGAGCGATCTGCATCTCGCTATAGGGGCGTCCCGCCCGAGTATGAATGTAACGAAGAATCTGCTCCTTCTTGAACACCTGGTTGCCGACGATGCGGACCTCGACAACCGGTATGTCGCCCGGCATCAACGGCACATTGCGCGGCGCCGGGTCGTCGTCGTCCACCTCCGTCTTTTCGGCGGGCTTCGTCAGCGGATCTCGCGATAGACCACGGGGATCGGACGCGCCGGGACGCAGGTTCGACCCATAAGGCGAGCCCATCGACGGACTTGACCACTGACCCCATGCCGGAACGGCCGCCATCAATAGGACGGACCCCACGGCGGCCGCGAAGACGATCTGGCGAGTCGCTATTCTCATGCGTCGTGCCCGCGGCATGGCGGATCGATCATCGTGTGAAAGCTCGGAACATCCAAAAGGTCGCGTAGAAATACAAGATCGGGCCGACCGGAACAAGGCGAATTCAGACCCTCCTGGTGGTTTTTGCCCCATCCAACCAGCACCCGACGATTCCCGTTCCGTGTCCCGAGCCACTGTGCTAGAATTGCCCGCGTCGACACCAACCCGAAGCGCAAGCGAGAGGTGCGCAACGACTTATCATCGCCTGCAAAAACCGGTTGGCTCTTCGCAAGCCGAAATCGCGGGCTCGTGAATGGTTCGTGCCAGGAGGGTGTCCTCCGAATTATCGTATTTTACTGAGACTGACAAAGCCAAGGCAGTTTACCCATGTCCACTTCACCAATCGACGTCAATACGGTCCTGGAAAAAATCGAAACCGCCCATCGCGGGGGGAATCTCTCGGCCGGAGCCGTCGAAAACCTCCGTGTCTGGCTCACCCAACCCCGCTACGCCGAGTACGTCCCCCAAATCGTCGAGCATGTCGACGAGAACAAGTGGAAGGAACTCGACGACGCCTTCTGGACAATCATCCCCTTCGGCACGGGCGGACGCCGCGGACGCATGTACCCGATCGGCAGCAACGCCATCAACGACCGTACCATCGGCGAAAGCGCCCAGGGACTGGCCGACTATGTCAAGAAAGTCGCCGGCGACAAACCGCTGGCCTGTGCCATCGCCTACGACACCCGTCACCGAAGCCGGCTCTTCGCTCAGCTTTGCAGCGAAATCATGGTGGCGGCCGGCTTCAAGGTCTATTTCCTCCACGGAGTCCGCAGCACGCCCGAGTTGTCGTTCGCCGTGCGCTACAAGACATGCGACTGCGGCATCATGGTCACCGCCAGCCACAATCCGCCCAGCGACAACGCCGTCAAGGCCTACTGGTCCGACGGTTGCCAACTTCTGCCCCCCCACGACAAGGGCGTCATCGACGAGGTCATGCGCGTCACCGACATCCGCCGCGTCTCGTTCGACGAGGGGCTCGCCGCCGGCCAAATCGAATACTGCCAAGAGGAAGTGGACGAGCAATTCCTCGATGCCGTGGTCGCTCAGAGCCGACCCGGACCTCGCGACCTCAAAATCATCTACTCGCCGCTGCACGGCGTCGGAGCGTCGGCCGTGATGCCCGCCCTCCAGCGGGCCGGTTTCGATCAGGTCGAACTCTTCGGCCCTCACTCCGAACCCAACGGCGATTTTCCCAACGTCCCCGACCATGTCTCGAATCCCGAAAACCCCCGCGTCTTCGACCCGATGATCGACCGGGCCAGGCAAACCGGCGCTGAACTGTGTCTGGCGACCGATCCCGATTGCGACCGCGTCGGATGCGCCGCGCCGATCACGCTCGAACCCGGCTCGCCCTGGGACATTCTGACNNCTCGCAATCGGCTCGGCCGAGCGACGCCTCACGCCCGAACACTACCTCGTCAAAACCCTCGTCACGACCGAACTGGTGCGCCGCATCGGCGACGCCCACGGGGTCGAGACGGTCGGTGATCTTCAGGTCGGCTTCAAGTGGATCGGCCAGGTGCTCGAACAACGCGACCCGGCGAAGTTCATCCTCGGGGTCGAGGAGTCGTACGGCTTTCTAATCGGCGACCACACGCGCGACAAGGACGCGGCCGTCGCGTCGATGATCCTGGCCGAGTTGACCGCCCGGGCAAAGGCCGACGGTCTCTCGCTCCACCAGAAACTCGACGCGCTGTTCGCCCAATACGGCTGCCACGCCGAGCGGACCATTTCGGTCAAGATGCCCGGCTCCGAGGGCATGGACCGGATGAAGTCACTGATGGCCCAGTTCCGCACCGATCCGCCGGCCACCCTGGCGGGAATCAAAGTGGCGCAAGTCCGCGACTATCTCAACCAAACACGAACGCCGGCCGGCGGAGACCCCCGGCCGCTTGTCGGCCCGCGCGGCGACATGGTCATGCTCGATCTGGCCGCCGAGGGAAACTACGTCGCCGTGCGTCCCTCGGGCACCGAGCCGAAGGTCAAGTTCTACATGTTCGCCTACGACGCGCCCAAGACCGGCCGAAATCTCGCCGACGTGAAGACGGCCCAAAGCGACTGGCTTGACCGAATGCAAAAAGACCTCGAAGCGTTCACGGGCTGTGAATCGTGAAATCGAGCGTCCACATGCCCGCCGCGACGAGAAACAGTATCAATCCCTCGAGTCGCGACAGACGCCACCCGGTCCGCATCAGAATCAGCACCAGAAACACCATGCCGGTCAATGCCGCGAGCGAAACTCGCGCCATCGGGGCGATCGTGACCGGGTGGAGCATGCCGGCCAGCCCCAGCACGCCCAACAGGTTGAAAATGTTGCTCCCCACCAGGTTGCCGACGCTGATGCCGTAACGCCCCCGAATGACGGCCATGAGGCTCGTTGCGAACTCGGGCGCGGACGTCCCCGCGGCAACGATCGTCACGCCGATGACCCACTCGCTGATTCCGAATGTTCGCGCCACGGCCGTCGCCGAACCGATCAGAAGGTTCGAGCCGATCACGATGGCCGCCAGCCCCAACACGAGCAGCGCTCCGTTGTGCCACAACGAAAGATCGGCCCCTTCGCCGACCACCGGCGAGTCCTCGTCGCCGTCGCCCACCGTGTGACGGTATTTGTAGAGGAACCCCAGGTAGACGCCCAACAGCGTGAAGAGAATCACGCCGTCGACGCGGCTGAGCGCCAAGTCCCATCCGATCAGGGCGAGCAGAAGCAACGTCGTCGCGCCCAGAACGGTTCCGTCGCGCCAAAGGAGCGTGCGGCTGACGGGGATCGCTCGAACCATCGCGCAACCGCCCAGGATGAATCCCAGGTTGAAGATGTTCGAGCCCACAATGTTGCCGACCGAAATGTCGCCCTGTCCCCTGAAGGCGGCGATCAGCGTCACGGCAAACTCAGGTGCCGACGTGCCGAACGCCACCACGGTCAAACCAATGACCAACTCCGACACCCCAAACCGCTTCGCCAACCGCGACGACGACTCGACGACCCAATGCGCCCCGAGTCCCACGACCAAAATCGTCCCGGCAATGACAAAAAAATTCACCCAGGTCGGCAAGTCGGCAAAGAATGCGTCAACAAGATTCACAAATACCCGCCACGCGCGTGGCGCCTTCCTTCAGCGTGAGAAACAGGCATGGTGTCCGCGTTACGCCAACCAGGGGGACCGTTCGACGAGGCGGGCCGCGAAACCAAAGAAACGCCTAAAATGCTACCACCTCCGAACACCCTTGCCAAGATCAAACGACCTTCCGCCGGGGACTGGACCGCGCCCCAGGTCGGCGGCTAGGATAAAGGTGGCCGGGAGCCAGGTTCCGGCCGTCTCCTCAACCCCATAACCCCATAGCGTGGCAGGTC
>DOEZ01000165.1 GCA_003532715.1 Planctomycetaceae bacterium | reverse complement strand
GCCGTCACCTTCACCAACAAGGCGGCCAACGAGATGCAGCAGCGAGCCGCCAAGCTCATGCGAACCAAGAAGGCCGACGACAAGCCGGAAATCTCGACCTTCCATTCCCTGTGCGTGCGGATTCTCCGGCGGCAGATTCGCCATTTGGGCTATCCGGCTCAGTTTGCCATCTACGACCGGGGCGACCAGGAAAGCGTCGTCCGAGCGGCTTTGCGCGATATCAAAACGGCCGAGACGGCCCTGCGCCCCGGCGACGCCCTTTTCTTCATCGGCCAGTGGAAAATGGCCGGCATCGAGCCCAAGCGGGCCGTTTCGATGGCCGCCAGCGACAAGGAACACCTGGCGGCGGCCGTCTATCGGCGTTATCAAGAAACGCTCCGATCGGTCGGCGCGGTCGATTTCGACGATTTGCTGGGGCTCACCACGAAACTCTTTTCGCAGTTTCCCGACATCCGCAGCGCCGAGGCCGGCCGATTCGACCACGTCATGGTCGACGAATACCAGGACACCAACGACAGCCAGTATCATCTGGTCAAGGCGCTCGCCGGCGAGCACCGCAATCTGTGCGTCGTCGGCGACGACGACCAGTCGATCTACGGCTGGCGGGGCGCCAAGGTCACGCACATCCTGCGTTTCAAGCAGGACTGGCCCGAGGCCAAGGTCGTTCGACTCGAAATGAACTACCGGAGCACTCGGCCGATCATCGAATGGTCGAACCGCCTGATCGCCTTCAATAAGCTCCGCCACGACAAGACGCTTCGGACGACCACCGACGGCGACACGCCCAGAATCCAGAAATGCGAGGACGAAACGGCCGAAGCCGAGTTCGTCGTTCGCGAAATCGCGGCGGCCGTCGCGGCTCGGCAGAACCACTACGGCGATTTCGCCGTCCTTTTCCGGACAAACGAACAGCCCCGGCTGTTCGAGGAGGAATTTCGCCGGGCGAAAGTCCCCTACGTCCTGATCGGCGGCACGTCTTTCTTCGACCGCAAGGAAATACGCGATATTCTGGCCTATCTCAAGATGCTGGCCTATCCGAACGACGACGTTTCGCTGCTCCGCGCAATCAACACACCCCCGCGAGGCATCGGCCCGACGACCGTCCGCAGACTGGTCGAAACGGCCGTCGCGCGGCACCAGCCCGTCTGGAACGTCATGGGCGACGAGGCGACGGTCGGCCAATTCACGCCGGGCGTCGTGCGAGCTATTCACGGCTTCCGCGGATTCGTCGAGAAGTATCGTCGCGCGAGCAAGTCGGCCAACCTGCCCGAGCTGGTCCAAGGCCTGATCAACGGCATCGGCTACCAGCAGGAATTGACGCGAATCTACACGAACCCGGGCGAGGCGGAAACTCGCTGGCGAAGCGTCGAGGAGGTGATCAACTCGGTAGCCGCCTATGTCCGCCGCGAACGTTCGCCGTCGCTGGCCGGGTTCGTCCGCGAACTAGCCCTGAATGATCGCGATAACGAGCCCGACAAAGAATCGAAAATCGCGGGCGACGCCGTCGTGCTCATGACGCTGCACAGTGCCAAGGGTCTGGAATTCCCGATCGTCTACATGGTCGGAATGGAAGAGGGCCTGCTCCCCCATCGACGATCCATCGAAGACGCCGAATCAACGGTCGACGAGGAACGGCGTCTGTGCTACGTCGGACTAACCCGGGCCCAATACCGGCTGACGCTGACCTTGGCGCTCAAGCGGCGAAAATGGGGTAAGGAACGCGATGCGATTCCAAGCCGATTCCTCTTCGAAATGACAGGCCACGCCGACAGCCCGAGGTATCTGCAGTCGATTCGAGGCGAGACATCCTCGGGCCAGACATCGCGCCAACCGGCGACGAAGCCGCGCCCATCGTCCGGCCAGCCCGCGCCGACCAAAGCGCGCCCGACGCCGAGAAAAGGTCGCCCGGCACACTAGCCCGAAGCGCAAGCGAGGATGCTGAAACGATTCATGGATCTTCGCAACACTTCAGCCAAATGGAGCATCGACCCGACGATTCGGAAAAAAGGGAAACGGGGAAAAAGGAAAAGGTGTTCAGTGACCGCAACGTCACTCAGAACAAGAACTCAATGAGTTTTTCCCATCTCCCCCCTTTCCCCTTTTTCCGATCCTTGAAGTCCACTTCAGACGGCTGAATGCTTACGAGCATTCTTGATCGGAATCGGCCGGGCGTCGCGGATGTTTTCGCGTTCGTCGTCATGGAACGGGTGCAACCGGTTGCTTGCGCCACGGACCAAACTGCCAACCGCGCAACGCGCTCGACGAAACGCACAAACCGACACCGTTCGGCCCTAGGGACCGAACCCCCCCTGGCACGCGAATGTTCCCAAAAGATCGCCCGAATTATAACCGAAAATATTGACTTCTCGGAAGGGAAATGTCAAAATGGTGATTGCTTTGGGGCGTTTCTCGTCCGAAATGCCGCCGGGGCGGTTTGTTGGCTTTCGCTCCCATTGTCGCCTTTCGCTCCGCGAAAGTAGCGTTCGATACGTAGCGATCAATTCACACTCGTCATGCAGCGACGCTTGGAGTCGCGCTACTTTCGCGGAGCGAAAGGCGACAATGAGTCTTCCGCAACGCAAAGTGTTTTCGTAGTGCTGTCTTCTTCACCCCTTTCCATTGAGGAGACAACATCTGATGCGAGGCAGATTGAATCGACTGTTTGTGTTGGCGGCCGTGATTGCGTTGGCCGCCACTGCGGCCCAGGCGGTTACGATCGACCTGGTGCCCGTGGACAACCCGGGCAACGCGGGCGAGTTCTCCGGCGCGGGGGCCGGTGGCTGGGGCCCTGGTGCCATCGTCGGCGCGGTGGACTACGTCTACCAGATCGGGAAGTTTGAGGTGACCGCCGGCCAGTACGCCGAGTTCCTCAACGCCGTGGCCAAGACGGACGCCTACGGGCTCTACAACACCAATATGTGGAGCCACACGTACGGCTGCAAAATCCAGCGGAGCGGCTCCTCGGGGAACTATACGTACACGGTGGCCGCCGATCGGGCGAACCGACCGGTGAATTATGTATCGTGGGGCGACGCCGTGCGGTTTGCCAACTGGTTGCACAACGGTCAGCCGACTGGGGTTCAGGATCTGACGACGACCGAGGACGGGGCGTACTATCTCAACGGCGCGGCGACCACCGCGGCCCTGATGGCGGTCACCCGCAACTCGGATGCAACATGGTGGATCCCCAGCGAGGACGAATGGTATAAAGCGGCGTATCACAAAAATGACGGTGTGACGGGCAACTACTGGGATTTTCCAACCGGCACTGACAGCGTGCCGAGAAACCAATTGGTCAGCCCGGACCCGGGCAACAATGCGAACTTCTACAGCCACGGCAACACGATCGGCAGCCCGTACTGGAGGACCGAGGTGGGCGCGTTCAAGAACTCGGAGAGCCCCTACGGCACGTTCGACCAGGGCGGCAACCTGTGGGAGTGGAACGAGGCGGTGCTCGGTTCGTCTCGTGGGTTGCGTGGCGGCTGTTGGGGCGACGACTCCAACTTCTTGCGTGCCTCGTACCGCAACATCATCACCCCGACGTACGAGTACTACGGCTTCATTGGGTTCCGCGTGGCAAGTGTCCCCGAGCCCGGTAGCCTTGCCATGTTGGTCGGGATCGCTTTGACGACGTTGTTCTGCCGGAAGCGTAAGCACGTTTAACCTTTATCTTTTTTCCCTTTTACCCTTTACCTCTTATCTTTCGCGCCGGAGGCTGCGCCTACGGCGTGCGAGTTATTTTTTGTGCCTTTTTTTCGACCCGTAGGGTCGTTGTGACAATAGCCCGGCGATTCATCGCCGGGTCGGAGAAGAAAAATGTCTGTTCGTCCCAGGGACGATCGAAGACTCGCCTCGGAATGCGGAATGACCTGACGAATACCCCAACGGGGTTTCGCAAAACGGGTTCTGGCTTGATCTTGGACATAACGGCCGAGAAGACCGCGTGCATCACGACCCTGGCCAACGATTGCCGCCGTCGTCGCGCTGCTTCCGAAACCCCGTTGGGGTATTGCTGGTCTCTTTTGTTCCGTTTCCCCAGGGTGGTCGCTGCGCGACAACCCTGGGCTATCTTATGAAAAGCCCTTCGGGCTAACCCGAAGTATCCACGATACGCATACCAACCCGAAGCGTAGGCGAGCCGACACCAACCCGAAGCGCAACCGCATTTTTCACTTCTCGATGCAAGTGCCTGATGGGCAGCGGGTTTGGTGTGACTGTATCACGAAACCTAACTTGCCTCTACCACCCGACTTCCATCGAGAAGCGAAAAAAGGCTGTTGCGCGGCCTTGTGTTTCGCACACTGCGACGAAATCACGAGCACCGAGACTGCCAAAACGCGTGGCAATATTACCTGTCCATATACATACCCCCCACCTTGCCGCGCAATCCCAGGTCGCCTCGTCTTCCCGACAGGAATTGACGTGGAGGATTTCCCAAATGCCGGATACACTAGTACCCGGCCAAGCCTTGAGTTTGCTCACCGCCAGCGTCTCGCGGAGAGCCGGCCAGATGTGAATCGCACCCGGAAGGTGAGGGCCGGCCGGGTACTACCCGTGTTGATCGGTCGCGCGAGGGTTCCTCGTATTTACTACCGTCGGAGGGGTGTCCAGGAGGCCTCCTATGTCGAACTGGCCTTTTCGCTTTCTCCATGCGTCGGATTTCCACCTTGAGACGCCCCCCTTCGGCGTCGACGAGGTGCCCGACCATCTCATGGAGCTATTCCTCGCAGCGCCCTACCGATCCGCCGAGCGAGTCTTCGACGCCGCACTGGCCGAAAACGTCGATTTCGTCGTGCTCGCCGGCGACCTACTCGACAGTCGGCGGACCGGTCCCCGTGGGCCTCTGTTTCTCGTCGAGCAGTTCGAACGACTCGCCCAACGCGACATCCGCGTCTATTGGGCCGGAGGCCAGATCGATCCGCCCGAAGCATGGCCTCCTTCCATGCGGCTTCCGAAGAACGTATACCTTTTCGCGCAAGGCGAACCAGAACAACGGGTCCACCGCCGCGCCGACACGGCCGTGGCTCGGCTCATCGGCGCGAGTCGATTGCCCCAAGGACGGATCAAGCCTCAAGCGTTCGATCCCGAGCATTCGGGCGTTTTCAGCATCGCCGTCGCTCACGGCCGCGCCGACCTCGAATCGATCAAGGCAAGTCGCGTTGATTATTGGGCGTTGGGCGGACACCATTCGCGCCGCACGTTGTGCGAGTCGATGCCGACGGCCCACGAGCCGGGCAGCCCGCAAGGACGCTGGCCCGAGGAAGCCGGACCGCATGGCTACACGCTAATCGACGTGGACCTGGAGCGAAACGTCGAACTGAAGCCCGCATCGGCCGACGTGCTTCGCTGGGAGACGCAACGCCTGGTGATCGGCGAGGAGCACACGGCCGACGGCTTGGAACGCGAGATGGCCGGCCGGGTCGAATCGCTGCGGCAAGCCTCGCCCGAAACGGATTTCCTGATTACCTGGCACGTAGCCGGGTCGGGACCGCTTGCCGACGCGTTACGGCGAGGCACGGCCAGCGGCGAGTTGCTAGCCAGGTTGCGCGATCGATTCGGTCAACGCCGCCCGGCGGCGTGGAGCGTGGCCGTTTCGGTCGAACCGCCCGCCCGCCACCGGGCCGCCTGGTACGACGAGGACACGATTCGCGGCGAGTTCCTGCGTCAGATCGAGCGTCTCTCGCGCGAGTCGAACGAATCGCTCGACCTGGAGGGTTTTCTGTCCGACGCGTCGGCCGACGGTCCCGCACGCGACTTGCTCTTGAAAACTCCGGAAGCTTCTCGGACCAACCTTCTGCGTGAGGCCGCTGCGCTGGGCGTCGACTTGCTCTTCGGAGAGGAGGCCGGATCGTGAAAATCAAATCGCTGGAAGTCGACGGATATGGCGTTTGGAGCGGGTTGCGGCTCGATCGGCTCGACGAGGGACTAAACGTCTTCTTCGGCGCGAACGAGGCCGGAAAGACCACGCTCATGCAGTTCATGCGGTCGATGCTGTTCGGCTTCTCGCCGGAACGGCGGCGCTATCTGCCCCCGGTCCACGGCGGGCGGCCCGGCGGACAAATTGACCTGGACACGGACGACGGCACGTACCGCCTGATGCGGTACGACGACCAGCAAGGCCCTGGGCCTCGCGGCGCGCCGGTTCTTTCGGCACCCGACGGGGCCCGGCACGGCGTCGAACAACTTCAGCCGTTGCTCGGCGGCATCGACGAGTCGGTCTACAACAATATCTTCTCGGTCGGCCTGCGCGAAATCCAGGAACTCGGCACGCTCGGCGACACCGAGGCCGCGTCGTTTCTCTTCCGCCTGACGGTCGGGCTCGATCGCGTTTCGGTGGTCGATGCGATCAACGCGCTCGATGCATCGCGGCGGCGACTCCTCGACAACGACGGACGAACCGGACGCATTGCCGACCTGCTAGCCGAGCGAGAACGGCTCGCCGAACAATTGGCCGAGACCGATGCGCTCACCTCGCAATACGGCCAGTTCGTCGCCCAACGCGACCGTTTGGACGAGGAAATCGAACAGGGACAACAGCGGCTCAGGCAACTCGAAACAAACGCCCGATTGTTGGAGACGGCGCTGGCCGTCCGCCAGCGTTGGCAGCAGCGCGGCGCGATCGACGGCCAGTTGACCGCCATGAACCTCTCGACGGTGGCTTCGGAGTATGCCTTCGAGCGGTTCGACGAGTGCGACGCACGATTCAAGAAGCTCCGCCGTCGGGCCCAGGCCCTGGAGAAGCGACGCCGCGAGATCGGCCGGCGCGCCTCGCAAATCACGGTCAACGAATCGCTCCATCGCCAATCGGCGCGCGTCGAGGCGCTCGGCGAGCAGGAGAACTGGATCGCCTCGTTGCGGGCCAAGGTCGCCGAACTGGAATCCGACGCGGCCAAACTGAACGAACAACTGGACGGTCGGCGTCGAGAGCTCGGCTTCGAGGGCGGCGGAGGCGCGCCGCCCGCGATCGGTCGGCGCGACGCGATACAACTCCGCGAGGCGGCCCGGCAGTGCCGACTTCGGCGCGAAGCACTGGGCGAGGCCGAGGCCCGGCGCGATCAGACAAACGAGGCCGTCCGTTCGCGCGAGACCGAATTGCGCGACGTCCTCGGCGCGAAGGGCGTCGATTCGCTTCCCGAGGCTATCGACGCCGCGGGCAACCGCGCGGCCCAGCTTCGTCGCCGATTGCAGATCGACGAGCGGATCGAACAATTGGATCGCCATCAGGCCGACCTCGACGTCCAAATTCGCGAGTTGCTCGGACACCAAGTACTTCCCCTGGGCAGCATGATCACGCTGCTGGTGGTCTTCGTGGTCAGCGTCGTCATGCTTGTCGCGGGCATCGCCGCGCCGTCGTCCGTGCTCGGGTGGCTGGCTTGGCCGCTCGGGATTCTGGGCGGCGTCGGCGTGTTCGTCGCGCTGATCGCGACGATCTCCATCCAACGATCGAACGCCCAAAAACTCGATGCGGCCCAGAAGCAAATGAACATGGTTCAGCTTCAAATGCGACAGGCACGCGAGGAGCGCGACAAGCTCGACCAATCGCTGCCGGCCGGCGCGGGGCTCCACGACGCCCAACTCGAGCGCGCCGAAAAGGAACTTGCCGAATTGGAGCAGTTGATGCCGATCGAGTCGCAGCGCCAGGCCGCCCAGCGCGAGGCGACCGCGGCCGAGGCCTCGTTCCGCCAAGCCGGCGACGAACACGCCAAGGCCAAGACTCGGTGGAATGAAACACTCCGTGCCGCGGGCTTGCCGAAGGGGCTGTCGCCAAAGCAGATTCGCAACCTGATGGACCACCGCGAGCAATGGACCGTGCTGGCGCGCCGGTCGGATGAAGTCCAAGCAGAGTTGCGGCTTCGCCGACAAGAACTGGACGCCGTCACCGATCGGATCACGCAGTTGGCCATCGAGGCGGGCCAGCAAGTCAACGGCGCCAACCCGATCGACATGCTGCACCGCCTGGGCGAGGCGATCCGCCGCGAAGACGCCTTGGTCCAACAGCGCAATGCCTTGCGGCGGAAGGCCCGCGGCGTGCGCCGCAAGCATGTCAAGCTCACCCGCGCCGTGCGATCGGCTCGCCACAAGCGATTCCGGCTGCTCGAAGAACTCGGAGTGCGAAACGCCGAGGAATTACGCGAAAAACGCGAACTCTACCGCCAGGCCGCCCAGTTGCGCCGGCAGCGCGACGTGTTGCGAGCCGAAATTGAAGCCGCGATTGCCGGGCAATGGTCCGAAGAGCAGATCGCGGGCCAACTGAAAGACGCGTCGGAGCGCGATCTGGAATTGCAGTGGGAAACACTAGAAAAGCAAGTGGAAGCCGCTCGCGCCGAGTTGAACGATTGCCTGGAACAACGCGGGCTGATTAAGGCCCAGTTGGCCGAATTGGCCGGCGANNTGGAATGGAGCCTCGCCGACCGCCGGCTCGCGAGGGCCGTGGACCGCTGGCGCGTGCTGGCCGTGACCGAACGCGCTCTGGCCATCGTCAAGGACTACTACGAGCGAGAGCGACAGCCCGAGACGCTCCAACAGGCGTCCGAATACCTGCGTCAACTGACCAACGGGCGGTACACGCGTGTGTGGACTCCCTTGGGCGAGGACGTGTTGCGCGTCGACGACGCCGGCGGCAACACGCTGCCGGTCGAGGTGCTCAGCCACGGCACGCGCGAACAGCTCTTCCTCGGCTTGCGACTGGCGCTGGTGGCGTGTTACGCGCGTCGCGGAATCCGGCTGCCCCTGGTGCTCGACGACGTTCTGGTCAATTTCGACACGCCCCGAGCAAAGTCGGCGGCGAACCTGCTGCGCGACTTCACCCGCGAGGGCTACCAGTTGCTCGTCTTCACGTGCCACGACCATATTCTCGAACTGTTCCAATCGCTGAAAGTGGACGTTCGCCGCTTGCCGGGGCGCGACCAGTCGGTCCTCGTCTACGACGAGGTTGTCGAGGAGCATTTGGCGGGACGTTCGAGGAACAAGGGCAAACAGACGTCGCACAAGCGTCCAAGGCACAAGAAGCGGAAGCGGAAGGAAAAGCCGGTGCCGGTCGAGGTGGAAGTCGAGGAAGAAGACGACCTAGTGGACGAAAGCGAGCCACTCGACGACGAAATCACTGAGGACGAACCGTCCAACTCAACCGACGAACCCGTCGAGGACGAGCGGCCGAACGAGGAGGAGGAGGAGGAGGAGGAAGAGCAAGGCGAGAACCTCGCCGAGGAAGATGATTCTTGGAAAACGAAGGAATACGAAAACCCCGAGGATTCCTTCGACTTCGACGACGATGAAGACGAAGGCGGGTATGGCTGGCGCGAGATTGAACAGGTGATCGACGGCGACGAGTCGGACGAAGAAGGGGCCGACGAGGCTGCCTGACTCGCCATTTCAACGAACACGGCTCAGACGCTCGGCGACAACCGAGCCGATTCCGAAGCCCCGCCGCCCGGCAGATTGCCGACCGCCGCGTAGTAGTCGTTGAGCAACTGCCGATAGCGCGTGCGCGTGCCGACGTGAATCCATAGAAGATAAGCAAAGGCCGCAAAGAACCCGATGGCCGCGCAGGAAGCCAGAATCAGCGGCGTCTTCAACGCATTCGGCGACGTTGCCTCGAGCTGCCCGGTTTGGTCCGGCTTTTCTGTGTCGGAAGGTTTGTCGTGACTCGCCTTTTGCTCGTCGATCTTGCGGGCCGTCTCGTCGGTGGGCAGGGCGGCGGGAATCCTGACAGTCGAAGCATCGGACGGTTTGTCGACTTCCACGCTCTCGGGCGTCGGTGTCGCGCGCGGCAGGTCCGGCTCGGCCCCCGGTTCAGCCGGCTCAATCGATGTGGCCGGCTTTGGCTCGACCAGCGGCGGCGCGGCCGGCTTGTCGGGTTCGAACTTCGGCCAGGACGAAGTGCTCGGCGGCGCGGAGAATTCGGGCCCGAGCGAGTTGGGCGCGACCTTCGCCGCAGTTTCACTCGGTTGTGCCGGCGCGGACGGCGGCGGCGGAAGAGTGCCCTCACGCGGAGGTTTGCCGGCGCCCACTTCGACCCGAAAATGACGAACGCCCCGATGCTCGGGCAAAACGCTGAAACGCACGGGCTTTCCCTCCAGCAGAGGCGCGGCCAACTCCGGCTCGATTCGGACGATATACTCCAAATCGCCGTCCGCATCGGGTTCCCAGCCAACCTCGATCCCCAAAACGACCGTGGCGATGCAAAGTGCCGTGCCAAACATGAGATTATCTCTCCACGCAAAATGTGGTTACCTGCCAACACGCCGTCTGGTCAAAGCTGGGTGCCACCAACTCTCGAACCAATCGGGTAGCACCGGTTCTCGAACCGGTGCCGCGCAGCGACAAGAGGCATGCTCAGAACTCAACCACGCCTCTTGTGCCTTCGGCCCCCAGGTTCAAGAACCTTGGCCACCCGGTTACTCGCCAAACACCCAGTTCATCCTAACCGCCCGCACGGATGCCGTAAAGTCGATAGTTGGCCCGTCTTTCCTCGCTTGCCGATGGCCTGTCTGTCGCTCCCGAGCGTCTCAGGGTGGACAAGCCACCCCCGCCACCCGAGGATGTTGGCAGTTGCGGGAGTCAATAGAGCCGGTTTGACAGAGCCCCGCGCCCCGGATATCATCACCGCTTGAATTGTGTCCCAATGGGGAGATCTGCGTGAACCAGGATCGAATTCGACGGTGGTGCCTTGCCGCGATCAAGCTGCTGATCCTGGCGGTGGTTTTCTGGTTCGTCCACCGAACCATCATCGACGGTCTGGCGGCGCTCGACAAATCACCCTTGACGATCCGACCCGCATGGATAGTACTTAGCGGCGTGCTCTATCTCCTCGGGCTTCTGCCGGCGGCCGTTTTCTGGCGACGTCTACTCCGCACGCTGGGCCAGGACGCCCGGCCGATTGAGACGCTTCGCGCCTACTATATCGGTCATTTGGGCAAGTACGTCCCCGGCAAGGCAATGGTCGTCGTGCTCCGCGCCGGGCTGATTCGCGGCGGCCGGGTCGATACGACAGTGGCCGCCGTCACGGTGTTCTACGAGACGCTCATGATGATGTCGGTCGGCGCGTTCTGGGCCTGCGCCGTCTTGGTGCTGTGGTATCGCGACCATGCGCTGCTGTGTATCCTCGCGTTGTGCCTGATGACGGCCGCCGGTTTGCCGGTCGTTCCGCCCGTCTTTCGGCGCCTTGCCCGAATCGCCCGCGTTGGGAAATCCGATCCGTCGATCGACGCGCGACTCCGAGATCTTGGCCCACGCTCGCTCGTCGAGGGCTTTGCCGCGATGACCGTCTGCTGGTTTCTGCTTGCCGCGAGC